>NZ_JAFMZG010000012.1:0-200140 GCF_049132125.1 Pseudomonas sp. NFX5 | reverse complement strand
CCGATGGTAGTGTGGGGTTTCCCCATGTGAGAGTAGGTCATCGTCAAGATTAAATTCCGAAACCCCATTTGCGAAAGCAGATGGGGTTTTGTTTTGGGCGGTCGGAAAGTGCGAAGAGGCGCCTCGGCAGGGTCTTCAGTGCTAAAGTCCATGCCCATTAAAGGAAACAGGATCTCCGCTCGAAGTGCTAGCAGTACTTTGGGTAGGTCCAGGGGTAACCAAGGGTCGCTTTAGTGTCCTCGCAAGGCCTGTGAGTGGGCCTGCTGGACTTTATGATGGGGGTTGAGGGGGAGTCGCACTATCTCGCTCTCTGGGGTTGTCGCGGCCTCAGGGCGCTTTTCTGCAGACGAAAAAAAAGACCTTGAAATTCAAGGTCTTTCTTTAAGATGGTGCCCGAGGGAGACTCGAATAATAGCATAACTATCTAATTAACATAGTTTTATGCGTGTGTACACTTCCATGTTGTACCGTGAAGTGTACACCTTGCCTGTCACCAATAAGGGCTGGTATGGATGGAAGCTTGATCGGATTTCGCCATCAAATTTCCGACGAGCTGTAGATAAGATCTACAAGAAACGGGTCACGGATAGACTCCTAGTCTGCCAAAAAGGGCCGAAACCGACACATGACGAACTTTCGCGATCACTCGGGCGTCATGAGCACAGCAAGCGTTATCTTGATGAACTCCTCGTTCCGATCGATCGTGTCCAGGGCACCCCGAACATTGTTCTGCGACGTCCGCCGATCCGCGCATCTCTACCCAGTTTGAAAGCTCCATGATGGCGGCCTCCAGGGCGAGCTGGTTTTCGTTGATCTTGAATAGGAGGGAAGGGAGTAAGTCTGAGTTTGGCATTGTGCAATCCTCCGTGAAATTTTAAGCGTAGCAGGGGGGTACTGACCTAGGTAGGGGGTTGCGCATGGTCGGCAGGGGCGCCGGGAGGAAGGTGCATCCACAGTGATTGCTGCCAGTCACGAAGCCCTACAGTTGGCCAAAAGCGGTGGTCAACCACCAGTACCCTCTGGCCAGATCTGACGCTTTCCCAAGCATCGCAAGACTCCCTTGCCAAGACAAAAGCACTTGCACTATCTTCTCGCGCAGGGCGGAGATGGTCGCCTGGCGCCTGTTACGCGAAGCAAGAGCCCATCGTTGTAAACCCCCATCCCATGACGAATCCTTTTTGGACAGTCCGGTGAGCAGGCAATCGGTCATACGTCCATATAAGAGGAATGTCATGTCCGCTTTTTCCGCATTTAACGTTTTTAAATCGCTCACGAAATCGATCGCGAGCCAGCGAGGTTGGCAACTGGCCGATGCGCGTGAGCGGCTATCTGTCTCTGCTGGTTTTGCCTCCTTCCATGAACTTCGCACCACCGCGCATAAACAACCCCAGGACGTTCGGCTTCTCCATTACGTCTTTGGAGTAGATCAATTCGATGAAGTGGCCTTTATCCCGGATGTGCTTCAGCAGCTGAAGGAACAAGTGGCCCTCCTGGCCAAAGCAGAATAGCCTCGTGAAACCCTCACCTAACCTGACCATCAATGTGGCTGACCCCAAGGTATCGAGTAACTACCAAGACGATACTGGGGTGCTAGTTGTCTTGGCGACAGCTGAACTCACGGGCATTACAGAATATCCCCTTGCGAAAACCTTTCAGTTCTTGGCCGCGCGGTTCGATTTCGAAGTGAAATTCCGCGAGCTGCGGTGGCGCCTCGTACCGAGTTCTATCCATCTAAGCATGGCCGAGACTAAGGCCGACGAAGATTTTGACGACGAGGTTTGGTTCGATGAGTTTCCGTCCAGTGAGTTTTGGGACTGACTGTTAAATGAGTAAGTGCCTTTGTGAGAATCCGGAGTAGTTTCACAAGGATCTCGGAGAATTGGTTCCGTCAGAATGTCTGCCTCTGGGCCGTTTTCTGCCTGCCGCGAGGGGTAGAAAACCATTGCAGCCTCTCAGGCTCCGCAAAGGTCGGCCAAAGCGGCACATAACCAGGAATCGCTTTTGGGCCGATACTCGAACGGTAGGAGTGGGGCCGAACGATGAACCACTCGAGATGTGGTTCGTCATATCACCGCCAAGCGAGAGTATCAGCGCTTTCGCACGACCGTAAAAAGGTAGAAATGGTGTGAGCTCACCTCAAGCGCATCCTGAAATTGGATCACTACAAATTTCACAGCATGAGGCGCGGCCGATGAGTTCACACCGGCCGCCGCAGATGCAGAAACTGCAACGGCTGACTTAATTTGCATCTAAGGCCGCAGGCACAGGATAGACGCACCTGCACTAGCAAATAACCTGAAACTAATCCAATAAAGAGCAGCAAAGATCACCGCAGGACTGAGAAACCGCTCAATGTGGCGAGTAGGTGCTCCGCAGGTGGTGGTGACTGAGCTCAGGCGTGGGACGGTTCATACCTCTCAGTTGCCTGCAGGCCGCAAATAGCTATTTAAGCCGCCAGAGACGAGCAATATCCCGCGCCCGTTCGCGCAATAGTCGAGGTGCTTGCTGGCACGCATCGGCGAGGCTCATGGGGCCCGACACCAATGCGAAAGCAGCGTTGACGCCGTGTTCATACAGCGCCTCGTAGCGCTCACCGAGCGTGCCGGCAAGAATCACTACAGGTACGCCTTGCTCACGCGCAATACGCGCCACTCCCATGGGGGTTTTACCGCGCAATGTTTGACCATCACAACGGCCTTCGCCGGTGATCACCAAGGCTGCACCCTTGATCTTATCGGCAAGCCCGACCAATTCGGCCACCACTTCTATGCCCGGTCGAAAACCGGCGCCCAAAAACGCTTTCGCGGCGAACCCCATGCCTCCGGCTGCACCGGCGCCCGGAACGTCGCGAACATCCTGCGCAAGCACAACTGCGCAACAGTCGGCGAAATGAGTCAATGCTTGATCCAACTGCTCGATCTGCTCGCTGCTTGCACCCTTTTGCCGGCCAAAGGTAAATGAAGCGCCGTGGGCACCGCACAAGGGGTTATCGACATCAGCCGCCACTTCGAAACGGGTGCTATGTAGACGCGGATCCATCCCACTCAAATCGATACTGCACAAGCCAGAAAGAGCCAGACCTCCTGGCGTCAACTCTCTTGCACCAGCATCTCGGAAGCACACGCCCAAGGCATTGAGCATACCCGCACCACCGTCGTTGGTTGCGCTACCACCAATGGTGAGGATGATTGTCTCGGCCCCGGCATCCAGAGCATCAAGGATCAGTTGTCCAGTGCCGTAGCTAGAGCTGAGACAGGCATCACGTTGCTCCAGGGCCACCAGTTGCAGGCCGCTCGCCTCAGCCATTTCAATGACCGCGGTTCGCGTCTTCGCAAGCCATCCCCAACGGGCGCTAACCTCAACACCCAAAGGCCCACAAACTCTGGCGTGACGACACTCACCATGCAGGGCCGCCAGAATCGCCTCCACGGTTCCCTCGCCGCCATCGGCCATCGGGCATTGCACCAATTCAGCGTTGGGCAGCACCTCTGCCAGCCCCTGCGCAATGGCTTGTGCAACGCCATCGGCGCTCAGGCTGTCCTTGAATGAATCAGGTGCTATGACGATTTTCATGAGCGCTCTCCGGCGATAGGTGATGCCTCATGCTGACATTAGCGAACCGCTTAGGCTCCAGCTCCCGGCACAAGTACAGGCAAGCGCTTTTGTTCGCGCGCCTAAAGGATTCGACCGAATCGCGGCGTAGGCTTGGTCAAGAAATGTTGCCCTCATTAACAAAAGAGTGACGTCCAATGATTTTGAACCCGCACGCGGCCGTACAAACGCCGCCTCCCTTAGAGCCCATGACTGATTGGCCACGGGATTTCGACGTCCGTGCCGTACGAGCAGAACAGCAAGAACTATTCGAAAACGCCAGCCACCCGTCCCCTGCAAACACCACTCGATCGGAGACCCTCCATGACGCCTGAAACCTCTGCCATTGCGTACGTTCACGCCCGCGAGATACTCGATTCACGCGGCAACCCGACGATAGAAGCCAGCGTGACACTGGCCAACGGTGTGACCGGATCTGCCAGTGTGCCCTCTGGCGCATCGACGGGTTCGAGAGAAGCGCTGGAACTGCGCGATGGTGAATCACGCTACTTGGGCAAGGGCGTTCTGCGCGCCGTGGACAACGTCAACAGCGTGATCGGCGCACGGGTCAAAGGGCTTAGTGCCTTAGACCAGAAGGCCGTCGATGAGGCCATGATCAAACTGGACGGCACTGAGTCCAAAAGCGCCTTGGGCGCCAATGCGACGCTAGCCGTATCGCTGGCCACCGCACGAGCTGGCGCACAGCACCAAGGCCTGGAGCTGTACGAGCACTTGGCCTCCCTCTACGGTCAACCTGGACGATACGCCTTGCCCATACCGATGATGAACATCATTAACGGCGGTGAACATGCCGACAATAATGTGGACATTCAGGAGTTCATGATTCAGCCAGTGTCAGCCACATCGTTTCGCGAGGCACTGCGCGTGGGAGCCGAGATCTTTCATTCCTTGAAAGCTGTATTGCGCGCTCAAGGCTTGAGTACCTCGGTCGGCGACGAAGGCGGGTTTGCCCCTTCGCTGCCCTCCAACGAAGCCGCTTTGGTGGTCATCCAGGAAGCCGTGGAACGGGCAGGCTATGTGCTGGGACAGGACGTTACCCTGGCGCTCGACTGCGCAGCCTCCGAATTCTTCGAGGACGGGTTTTACCATCTGCAGAGTGAAGATCGTCGATTCGACTCCGAAGACTTTTCCCGTTACTTGAGCTCACTCTGTGAGCGCTACCCCATCACTTCTATCGAAGACGGCATGGACGAAAGCGACTGGGACGGCTGGAAAAAACTGACCGCTCATCTGGGCGAACGTGTGCAATTGGTCGGCGACGATCTGTTCGTCACCAACACGCGCATCCTCAAGGACGGTATAGATCGAGGGATCGCCAACTCGATCCTGATCAAATACAACCAGATCGGTACCTTGACCGAAACCCTGGCCGCCATCCGCATGGCTCAAGCGGCGGGCTACAAAGCGGTCATCTCACACCGCTCCGGGGAAACGGAAGATACCTTTATTGCCGACCTCGCTGTCGCCACACGGGCCGGACAGATCAAGACCGGGTCGCTGTGCCGGTCGGACCGAGTGAGCAAATACAATCGTTTGCTGCGTATAGAAGAAGCATTGGGCGCCTTCGCGGTTTACGGCGCAGGTACTCGCTAAGCCTATGCCGAGTGCTGATACCGGCGAACTGTCCAGCTTTCCAACCTCAGGCGCTGATGCAAGTCCGCGCCTGTTTTATGCCTGAACATCGAGGCTCAACCGTCAGCCATCAGTTGCACACCCAGATACAAGGTAATCACATTATCCAGCTGGCTTAGATCCATCTCTGTGATCTCTGAAATCCTGTCCATCCGATAACGCAGCGTGTTTCGATGAAGGCCCAGTGCATCTGCACAAGTTTGAATTTGCCCACTGTGCTCGCACCAGCTTCGCAACGTCTGCATCAACTGACCATTGCTGTCTTTCGCACGCACCTTGTTGACGACGGCGAGTAGTTCCTCGATCACATATTCTTCACGATGAGCCCATAACATCGCTGGCAGACGCAAGCGCGTCAGCAGCAAGAGCCGCTCTGTCTTCAACACGGCACGACCATAGGCCGCTAGCGCCGTCACATGCGTGCAGACTTTGCGTAGCCGCTCAATTCCTTGGGCAGGCACGCCGAAGGCCACACGAACAGGCGTCCAGCCTCGGGTGTGCATTTTTTGAAGGTACTTGTGAGGATCGACCCCGCTCTGAGCGGGGCAGCACCACAGGACAGTCTTAGGCGACGGACTTAGACACCAACTGTCTGGAACCCTCGCCAGCAGCCATTCACTGACCATCGTCGCGACTTGCATGGAGGTCAGCTCAATCAAGAGTGGCGTGCGCGTGAGCTGGTGTTTGAGCCCTAGCTGCTGCGCTTCGTCCAACAAGCGAGGACAGTCTCCCGAATCCGCCAAAAGCAAGGCCAGCAAGTCATCGCTGCGCTGTTTGCGCCATTGTGACTGCACTTCGCGGTGCCGTTGCGAAACTAGCATTTCAGCGGTCATGCGCAGCAGTTCTGCGTAAGTACGCAGCTTATGCGGATCGCCCGTAAGGCCCAGCACGCCAATCAAACGTTCATCGTGCATCAGCGGCACGTTGATACCTGGCTGGACCCCTTTCAGGCAGGGAGACGACTGCACTTCGATTTCCACCACGCGCTGGTTCGCCAGGACTAGCTGGGCACCCTCATGACGGGTGTTGATCCGCTCGGGCTCGCCACTGCCCATAATCAAGCCCTGGCAGTCCATCACATTGACATTGAAAGGAAGGATGAGCATTGCTCGATCGACAATGTCCTGCGCAAGCACATGATCCAACTCAAACATTGTTTTTACCTTCGAAAATGACTCGTCACGCGACCGGCGCAGCTATCTGATTTCAAATTGAAGGTCGCCTAAAAAGAAAACGTCGACTCCGGGAAGGAGCCGACGTTGAGCCAGTCCAAACTTCTGATTGCAGAAGCTTAGACCTTCAAAGCAGGCGCCAGGCCCACCTGTTGAGAGCCGTTGCTATGAGCGTCATGGGACGCGGATTGGCTGGCGACAGGGGGCGCCACTTCATCAGGCTCCGGCTGACCGTTGAGTGCACGATTCATCTTCGCCGTATCCAGTGCTCCAACCCACTTGGCAATCGCCATGGTGCCGACGCCGTTGCCAATGGTGTTAGTGATGGCACGCGCTTCAGACATAAAACGGTCGACACCCAACAACAGCACCATGCCAGCCACCGGGATGGTTCCCAGCGAAGCCAAAGTGGCCGCCAAAATGATAAAACCCGAACCGGTCACCCCGGCCGATCCCTTGGAGGTGAACATCAGCACGGCCAGCACGATCAATTGGTCCATCAAGGTCAATGGTGTGTTGGTGGCCTGGGCAATGAAAATGGCGGCAATGGTGTAGTAGATCGCCTGCCCGTCAGGGTTGAACGTCAGGCTCGCCGGAATCACCATGCCGGCAACGGGCTTGGAAACGCCTGCCTTCTCCATCTTGGAAATCATCTGCGGCAGTACCGACTCCGACGAGCTGGTGCCCAGCACAGTGAATAACTCTTCCTTAATGAAGCGCAGGAATTTCCACAGGCTGAAACCACTCATGCGGCAGATGGGACCGAGCACGAAGATCACAAACACGATGCAGGTGAGATAGACACAGGCCATCAGCTTGCCCAGCGAGAACAGCGAGCCGAAGCCGTATTTGCCGATGGTGAAGGCAATCGCGCCGAATGCGCCAATGGGGGCCAAGCGCATGATCATGTTGACCATTCGGAACATGCCCTGCATCAAGCTATCAAGCGTGTCGACGAAGAATTTTGCGCGGGGGCCGACCTGTGCCAGGGCGACGCCCAGCAGCACCGAGAACAATAGGATCTGCAGCACATTGCCTTTGGCAAAGGCATCGACAATGGTGTTCGGGATGATGTTCATCACGAAATCCATGAACGTCGTGTGCTTCGCTGCGGTGGTGTAGGTATCCAGGCTTGACGCGTCCAGCGTCGCGATGTCGATGTTCATGCCTGCGCCGGGCTTGAACACGTCCACCACCACTAGACCAACCACCAGCGCCAGGGTCGATACCACCTCGAAGTAGATCAGCGCGCGCAAACCAACACGCCCTAACTCCTTCATGTTTTCCATCTTGGCAATGCCCGTTACCACCGTGAGGAAAATCACCGGTGCAAGGAGCATCTTGATCAACTTGATGAAGGCGTCGCCCAAGGGCTTCAGTGCTTCACCGGTTTCAGGAACCGCTACACCCACGACGGCACCGAGGATCACGGCTAGCAAAACTTGAACGTAGAGCTTTCCCAGAATTCTTTTCATGACAGGGCCCTGATTTTTTATTGTTGTCAGGAAATGCCAAGGGCAGGATCAATGACCCATCCCTTGGCGGTATGCCGCAGTTATTACTTTGAATTAGCGGCCAATCAGCTTGATTACAGCGTCGGTGATCTGCCGAGTGGTTGCCGTACCGCCTAGGTCAGGCGTGTGCAAACCGCTTTCGGTTACAGCTTCGATGGCGGACATCAGTTCCTTGGCCGCCGACGCCTCGCCCAGATGCTCGAGCATCATGGCCGCAGTCCAGAAAGTTGCGATCGGGTTGGCGACGCCTTTACCGGTGATGTCGAAGGCGGAACCGTGGATCGGCTCGAACATCGATGGGAACTGGCGCGAAGGATTCAGGTTGGCAGTCGGTGCAATCCCCAGGCTACCTGACAAGGCGGCGGCGAGGTCGGAAAGGATATCGGCGTGCAGGTTGGTCGCCACGATCACATCCAGAGTGGATGGCTTAAGCACCATGCGCGTGGTAACGGCATCGACGAGTTCTTTGTCGATTTTCACATCCGGGAAGTCCTTGGCCACCTCGTAGAAGATCTCATCCCACAACACCATGCCATGGCGCTGGGCGTTGGACTTAGTAACCATAGTCAAGTGCTTGCGCGGACGGCTTTGCGCCAACTGAAAGGCAAAACGGTGGATACGCTCAACACCGGCACGGGTGAACACGGAGACTTCAGTGGCCACTTCTTCTGGCAAGCCACGGTGTACACGTCCGCCGTTGCCCGAGTACTCACCTTCTGAATTTTCACGAACCACGACCCAGTCGATCTGATCACCATTGTGCAACGGGCTTTTAACGCCAGGAAGCACACGGGCAGGACGTACGTTTGCGTACTGGTCAAAGCCTTGGCAAATAGGCAGACGCAGTCCCCACAAAGAAATGTGGTCAGGAACGTTCAGCGCACCCACGGCACCGAAGAAAATGGCATCGAAAGTCTTGAGTTCTTCCAGGCCGCCTTCCGGAATGTAGTAGCCATTTTTCAGGTAGTTATCCGAATTCCAGTCGAAGTCCTTGAAGGTAATTTCAAAGCCGACTTTCTTGGACAGCGCCTTGAGGACTTCAACCCCGGCAGCAATAACTTCAATGCCGATACCGTCACCAGGAATCGAAGCAATTTTGTAAGCACTCATTTGGGAACACCTTTGTAAGTTTTGTTTTGCCCGTCAAACGGAGTTGTTCGATCAGGGTGTGTTCCGAGTATAAGTATTGAATCGGAAGGTGTGAGTTACTTGAAATCACTACATAATTTACTTTAAGTTATGAATCCTTCGTCCTTTTTGAGGCGTAAACCACTCGAGACCAAGCCTCCAGGTAAACAGTCGGGCCGGTGCGGATTTTGAAAAGGTGGTTACGGTTTCATGGTGGCTCGCCCCCGAAGCAGGCGCAGCACTGACGGAAACCAGAGCACCTTCATCTAAGGCTCCTGCTTTTGCAGGTTGAAAATGCTATTCAGACAAGCCATGGGCAGGATATATGTATTGATGATGCTTCAATCAAACTTAAACGCCCCATACATCACTTTGAGTCATGAATGAGCCAGACCTTAGACCTGTCGTTTTTTTACCTGCTGGCCAACCAAGGCAGCCTTGCCGCCACGGCTCGCGAGCTGGGGGTCACCCCTCCGGCAGTGAGCAAACGTCTATCGGCGCTGGAGGCCAGGCTGGGCATTCGTTTAATCAATCGCACCACCCGCTCTATGAGCCTGACCACAGAGGGTGAGCTTTACTTCTCCCACGCGGCGCGAATCCTGACGCAGATCGATGAGGTCGAGCAGATGGTCAGCAGCAGTCGGGCAACTCCCAAAGGGCTGATTCGGGTCAACGCATCGCTCGGCTTTGGTCGCCGCTATATCGGGCCGGCGTTGGCGGCCTTTTACAGCCGCTATCCTGAGGTTGAAATACAACTGGAGATCAGCGACCATCCACTGGATCTGACGACCCACGGGTTTGACCTGAGCATCCGTTTCGGCACACTGCCGGATGCAGCATTCCATGCTCGCAAAATCGCATCCAACCGTCGTTTGCTCTGTGCCTCTCCCCTTTACCTGCAGAAGCACGGCGCACCTGAGCGACTGGCAGATTTGCAGCAGCACAACTGCATTTTCATCAGGCAAAACGAGACGCCTTATGGCGTATGGAGTTTCGCAGCAGGTAGCCGTACTCAAAACATCAAAGTGCATGGCGCCCTGGGTTGCAACGACGGCGAGGTGGCCTTGAACTGGGCGT
Source organism: Pseudomonas sp. NFX5 (assembly GCF_049132125.1). Lineage (NCBI taxonomy): Bacteria > Pseudomonadati > Pseudomonadota > Gammaproteobacteria > Pseudomonadales > Pseudomonadaceae > Pseudomonas > Pseudomonas sp. NFX5. The sequence goes on along the minus strand of NZ_JAFMZG010000012.1, from coordinate 190,005 downwards.
TGGAGGGTTACGGCATTCTGATGCGAGCAGAGTGGGACATTGCCCGGTATGTGCGAAGCGGCCGCTTGCAGTTGATCCTTGAAGATCAGAGGCCTACCCGCGCGGATGTCTATGCAGTTTACCCCCAGCAACTGCAGCTATCTGCACGGGTTCGCACCCTGATCGACTTTCTGGTCGAGCGCTTTGCTCATATCGATCATTTGAGCGAAGCTGAATGAGCCCATTGACTTACAACCCGATGGACCGCAAACAGCGCAGGCAAAGCGCCACGGGGCCAGACTGATGCCAGAGGCATGTAGAACTTGCCGGAATACGTGATCTTGGAAGGGCCATGATTCACTGTCGCTCAGCGGCTTGCCCTCAGCTTTCGGTAGAGGAACTGCCCACAGGGGTCAATTAAGGAGCCGAAGTGATCGGGTTCCTCTTCACGGCGTAAAGCCAGTTCAACATCGCTACCAACGGGACGGTGCCGCAGCAGGAATTTCGCGTCGTACCGTATCTCCCCGGTAGCAGTTTAACTCTTGTTGTCTTTGTCGTCCCCGACAGGGGATGTCGTGTAGAAGTCAAGCATCGAATGCCCACAGCCTCGACTGGGGCTAGCTCATCATAGTGCGGCCACGACTGTCAGCTTTTGGCCGATTCTGTTGAAAAAGTCGGTCCTTCCGGACTGCCTGCATACTGACCGCTGAAAACGCCTTTTTTTGCGCGCCGCTACGCGAAATCTGAGCCCGGAATCCTCTGTTCAAAACATAGATTTCAATCTCAAACGCGTATTTTTCTGCCGTAGAAACCATGGCCGACTTTTTCAACAGAATCGGCCGTTTTCTGACCTTCGCTTGGGGTTGAACTGCCAGGATTTCCCTAGGCGATGAGTGAGTAACTGCATGGTCAGCAAAAAGTAATAGCGCGTCGACTCAGCGTGCTGGTTCACGTGGTGATTTAAAAACCAAGCGAGATGCTTTTGCTGCCAAGCCCATGGGTTGTCGCGTTGCCAGCGCTCAGCGATAGCTGTTTGGATAGCCTTCGCTTGGCGAAGGTGACGCTGGCGTGTGGCATGCGACCCGCTCAGGACACCCCTAAGGAACAGCTCCATATCGAATGGCTTGCTCATGTTCGACCACCAATGTAAGCCGATACCACGTCGATACGGCCGTGCCCGAGTTCATAGCTGATTTGGTCTCGAGCCTCACGATCGAGGCGTTGGTCGAGCTGATAGCAACGGCCTCCGTTGATGGGGGCGAGATGCTGGGTGATATGCTCGTAGCGTTCGCACGCATAGGCCGCCCGCAATTCGTGGAAGCCTTTGAGGTTGTGCGTATGGAGGATGACTCGTGCGGGACGCACGATTTCCCGTTGGAAATCGAGGTAGCGTTCGTTCGGTGCAAGCAGGTTGCGGCTACCGTCGGGTGAGACTTGAAGGGCGAACTCCAATGCTTCGCGGATGTGATCGTTCACGGTAATCCAGCGAGGGGCCGACGCACCGGATCGGCCACCTTTGGTGCCCTCCTGGATGTTGATCTTGCCAAGTTTTTCGGCCTCGCGTTGCAAGCGAGGTAGGTCGGCCAAAATGGTCTCGCGCAAGCGCATGCCGGTGGCTCGGGCCAGCTGCGCGATGGCCGCGGCGCGCGGCATTTGGTGTTCGCAGAGCATGTCGACGATCCGCTTCACGTGTTCGCGGTCTTGGCCTTGCGGCACCGAGCGACGAACACTGATGCGCCGCATGCCTAGTGCCTTGCTCGGACTCGGCACTTTCACATACTGATCACCGCGAAGCGCGGCCATGGTCCGGTTCACGCTGGATAACCGGTTTTGCGCGGTGGCGATGCAGATAGCCCCTTGTTCAACTTGCTGGCGCAGATGCCCGGCATAGTCCAGCAAGGTCTGCCGATCAATTTTTCGCGCATCGTTAAACCCCGGTCCATCCTCCGACCGACACCACCGCACAAACGCCTGCCACCGATCACTGTGTGCCTTGACCGTTCCGTAATGTCCGCCGCCAAACATATCGCGCAATGCCTGCGGCCCGGCATAACTCAGTTGTCGTCCATACCCAAAATTTCGCCCGTCACGTTTACCTACCAGTGCCATGATCAAACTCCTCTCGAAGCCCAACTTTTAAAACCATCCCCACGTCATCCCGCCAAGAATGTTGAGTGTTATCAGGGATCAAGGCCCCTGCGGCCTGTGAGGGGTGTCCACTGACGCGGGACAGGCGGCTCCTTACGGCCAAGAGCTTGGGCATCTCATGATCTGGCCTCCTGAGCACTTCCGAGGAAGTGGGCGGGTGGAGGCTGTGCTGGCTGACGAGGCCAATGCCGCGAGATCCTGAGTCAGGTGAAGGCAGGGATGTGATGACCGGGGCGTGCCTGACTGTCAGTCAGGTGCAGTCCATTCCGTGGGCTGCGGCACCATCATCTGCATCGCTGTTGCTGGTGGCTTCGGTGTTTGTCACGCCGATTGTCACGAGGGGGAATGCCGCAAAGCCTTGTACGATTTGGGCTGCAGCAGCGGTAGGCGCGTTCGTCTCTTCCTGGAAGTAAGAGACGAACGCAGGTTGGCGCAGTGAAATGGCCAAGCGGATAGGTTGCTGCAGGGCAGGAATGTAGAGGTATGAGTTGCCGCAGTGGGCACTCTGGTAGAAGTAGGCATCCATCACATCGCTGTGACTGTGCGAGCCGCCGGACGCTAATCGCACTTGGGGGTGAACCACCACGATGTGGCGTAGCCTCAAAGGTTCTGACTACCTGGGTTGCTGTCAAGGACAGCGCTTGCACGATCTTTTTTACGCCTGTGGATAATTTGGGTCAAGGCTCGATTTTTCGGGGATTCTGCGGCTGTGGATGAAAGTATCCACCGGTGGAAATCAGTGGTTTTCCACAGACAGTTACGTGGGCTTTAGATTTTTTAAGTGAGGTCCATCCAAGCAGGGCGGCTTTGCAGCCCCGCTTGGATGGACCCGCGAGGAAGGGTGGACAGCGGTGATCTCACAGGCTTACCCACGTTTGAATGCGCCACGGCTATTTTATAGGGCTGTGATGTTGTCGCAGACCGAGTCGAATTCGTGAGGCATCCCGTGATCGCTGTATCGCCGCTTAGTCTGTATCGATAGGAAACTTATCATCTTTGCGTGCGTGGGACGCTGTTAGAGGCGATGCAGAAGGGCGTGCGAGGAACTGATTAACGCGAGTATCAAATTGATCGCGAAGGTTGGCTGTAATGCCTTCTTTGAGGGCATCGAGATAGTCCGCATACCACTGCATCATCATCCGACGTTGCGATAGGTATAGGGCTTGATTGTACTCACCAGAGATGCCGCCCTCGACGTGAGCCAATTGGCTTTCTACATGATCCTTTAGCCAGCCATGTTCGCGCAGCAGCGTGCTTGCGGTATGACGAGTGCCATGGCTGACGAGTCGTCCTTTATAGCCGATCTTGGCGAACACCAGGTTGATCGTGTTTTCACTGATGACTGGCTGCTTTTCACCATTGCCAGGGAATAGATACCGGCTGCGTCCAGTGCTTTGATTCAGTTTGGTAAGCATGGCGATCAATTGATGAGGTAGAGGGCTGACGTAATCTCTGCGCATCTTCATGCGGGCGGCCGGGATGGTCCATATCCCTTCCTCGAAATCGATCTCTTCCCATTTTGCATAGCGAACCATGCCGGGGCGGCTAGCCGTCAGAATTGTCATCCATGACGCAATCCTCGCTGGTAGCCGGCTGGTGGTCTTGCTTAAAGCCCGGAGAAACTCAGGTAGTTCGTGTTCGTGCAGATGTGGGTAGTGTTGAGTGGGCGGTGGAGCTATCGCAATGGCATGGAGTTCGGAGGCTGGATTATGTTCGCACAGGCCGCGTGCAATGGCTTGACTGAAAATCTGTTTCAGCCAGGTCCGGGTCTTGTCCGCAACATTGAAGGCGCCTCGTTTTTCGATGCAGGCCTGCAGTTTTGCACAGTCGCTTCGAGTAATGAGCTCCAGTTGCTTTTCGCCGAGAGCGGGCAGTAGATCCTTATCGAGATAGTCGCGGATCTTCTTCAGCGTCGCGCTGCTGCGGCCGGAGTCCGCTTTGAATTGGTACCAGTACTCCGCGGCTCGCCTGAAGGTGTTGAGCCCGGCCTCCTGCTGTCGCAGCTTGTCATCGCGGCGTTTTGTGCCGGGGTTGGTGCCTTGCTTGAGTAGGTTGCGGCATTCTGCAGCTCGTTCACGAGCTTCCTGCAAGGAGATATGCGGATACACACCCAGTGACATGCGCGCCGCCCGACCCTGATAGGTATACCGGAAGTGCCAGTACTTGCTGCCGTTGGGTTTCACCAGCAGGGCAAGACCCGAACTATCACTCAAGGTAAACGGTCTGTCGGCAGGCTTGGACGCTTTGATTTGTAAGGCGGTCAATGGCATCGCTGTACACCTCCGGTTCTCGAACTGGAATATGTACAGAAAATGTACCAAAAAGTGGCTGGCTTGCAAGAGATGGGGGTGGAACCCCAGAGACCAAAAAGCCCGCAGTTAGCGGGCTCTAGGTGTGTTTCGTAGACGCTGGTAGTCGTCTATGTACTGCAAATGGTGCCCCGAGGGAGACTCGAACTCCCACTCCTTTCGAAAACGGATTTTGAATCCGCCGCGTCTACCAATTCCGCCATCAGGGCTCAATGGCGGCGAAGTATAGAGATGAGATTACCGTTGGTCAATCACGTTTCATGGTCTATTTTCACTATTTCCGCTAGACTTCCCGGCCCTGCTAGACGAACCCCATCATGCGCGTTGCTGACTTTACTTTTGAACTCCCGGATTCGCTGATTGCTCGCCACCCTTTGGCCGAGCGTCGCGCCAGTCGACTGCTGACCCTGGACGGGGCCAGCGGCACCCTCGCACACCGTCAATTCACTGATTTGCTTGAGCATTTGCGTCCGGGCGATCTGATGGTGTTCAACAATACCCGGGTCATCCCGGCACGGCTGTTTGGCCAGAAAGCATCCGGCGGCAAGCTGGAAATTCTGGTGGAACGGGTGTTGGACAGCCATCGTGTGCTGGCCCATGTACGCTCCAGCAAGTCGCCGAAACCGGGTTCGAGCATCCTCATCGAGGGTGGCGGTGAAGCCGAGATGGTGGCGCGTCATGATGCGCTGTTCGAACTCCGGTTCGCAGAAGAGGTTTTGCCGTTGCTGGAGCGTGTCGGCCATATGCCGTTGCCTCCTTATATCGACCGCCCGGACGAAGACTCGGACCGTGAGCGCTATCAAACGGTCTATTCCCAGCGCCTCGGTGCGGTTGCCGCGCCGACTGCCGGGCTGCATTTTGACCAGCTGCTGCTGGATGCGATTGCCGCCAAGGGCGTCGAGACCGCCTATGTGACCCTGCACGTGGGGGCCGGCACGTTTCAGCCGGTGCGTGTGGATAACATCGAAGACCACCATATGCACAGCGAATGGCTGGAAGTCAGCCAGGACGTCGTGGACGCAGTTAGCGCCTGCAAGGCGCGCGGCGGGCGGGTGGTTGCGGTGGGCACCACCAGCGTGCGCTCCCTTGAGAGCGCGGCGCGTGATGGCGTGCTCAAACCGTTCAGTGGCGACACCGATATCTTTATTTACCCAGGCCGGCCGTTCCATGTGGTCGACTGCCTGGTGACCAACTTCCATTTGCCGGAATCCACGCTGTTGATGCTGGTGTCGGCCTTCGCGGGTTATCCCGAAACAATGGCGGCGTATAAAGCAGCCATCGACAATGGATACCGTTTTTTCAGCTACGGTGATGCGATGTTTATCACCCGTAATCCGGCGCCGCGCGGCCCAGAGGAACAACTATGAGTCGTATGTCGTTTGAATTGCTCGCCACCGACGGCAAGGCCCGTCGCGGCCGTCTGACGTTTCCGCGCGGTACGGTAGAGACCCCGGCATTCATGCCCGTGGGCACCTACGGCACCGTCAAAGGCATGCTGCCGCGTGACATCGTCGCCACCGGCGCCGAGATCATCCTCGGCAACACCTTCCACCTGTGGCTGCGTCCAGGCACTGAAGTGATCAAGAAGCATGGCGACCTGCATGACTTCATGAAGTGGCAGGGCCCGATCCTCACGGACTCGGGTGGCTTCCAGGTGTTCAGCCTGGGTGCCATGCGCAAGATCAAGGAGGAGGGCGTGACCTTCGCCTCTCCGGTGGACGGTTCCAAGGTATTCATGGGGCCGGAAGAGTCCATGCAGGTGCAACGCGACCTGGGCTCGGACATCGTGATGATTTTCGACGAGTGCACGCCGTACCCGGCCGATGAAGACGTCGCGCGGATTTCCATGGAGCTGTCCCTGCGTTGGGCCCAGCGTTCGAAGAATGCCCATGGCGACAACACCGCGGCGCTGTTCGGTATCGTCCAGGGCGGCATGCATGAAAGCTTGCGCAAGCGCTCGCTGGAAGGCCTCGACAAGATCGGTTTTGACGGCCTGGCCATCGGCGGTCTGTCGGTGGGCGAACCCAAGCACGAGATGATCAAGGTACTGGACTACCTGCCAGGCCTGATGCCCGCTGACAAACCTCGTTACCTTATGGGCGTTGGCAAACCCGAAGATCTCGTAGAGGGTGTGCGCCGCGGTGTGGACATGTTCGATTGCGTGATGCCAACCCGTAATGCCCGCAATGGGCATCTGTTCATCGATACAGGCGTGCTCAAGATCCGTAACGCGTTCCATCGCCATGATGATTCGCCGCTGGATCCCACCTGTGATTGCTACACCTGCCAGAACTTCTCCCGTGCTTATCTGCACCATCTGGACAAATGCGGGGAAATGCTGGGTAGCATGTTGAATACCATCCACAATTTGCGTCACTACCAAGTCCTGATGGCTGGTTTGCGCGAGGCTATTCAACAGGGTACATTGGCCGCCTTCGTCGATGCCTTCTATGCCAAGCGCGGGCTCCCTGTGCCGCCCTTGGACTGAGTTTTCCGACCCTAAGATTCACTATTTGCAACTGGAGTGCTAAATGAGCTTTTTTATCTCTAACGCCATGGCTGACGCCGCTGCGCCTGCTGCTGCCGGCCCTATGGGCGGTGGTTTCGAGTGGATTTTCCTGGTCGGCTTCCTGGTCATCTTCTACCTGATGATCTGGCGTCCACAGGCCAAGCGTGCCAAAGAGCAGAAGAACCTGCTGGGCAGCCTGCAGAAAGGCGACGAAGTCGTGACCACCGGCGGTATCGCGGGCAAGATCACCAAGGTTTCCGATGCTTTCGTGGTTCTGGAAGTCTCCGACACCGTGGAAATGAAGTTCCAGAAGGGCGCCATCGCCGCCACGCTGCCAAAAGGCACGCTCAAAGCGATCTAAGTTCCAACCTTTACCAATCGACGGGGCGCGCAAGGCGCCCCGCGTTATAAGCGGGCGGCGTGATGCTGAACAAATACCCTCTGTGGAAATACGTACTGATCCTGGCGGTGCTGGCGATCGGTTTTATTTATTCCGCTCCCAATCTTTACCCTGATGACCCGGCGATCCAGATCACTGGCGCCAGCACTTCGCTGCAGGTCAACCAGGCTGACCTGGAACGCGCGAGCAAGGCACTGGCCGACGCGGGTATCCAGGTTAAAGCGGCAACATTGGCAGCTGGTGCGAAGGGCGGGTTGTTGCGCCTGACCAAGCAAGAAGACCAATTGCCGGCAAAAGATGTCGTACGCAAGGCCATGGGTGACGACTACGTCGTTGCGCTGAACCTGGCACAGACCACCCCGCAGTGGTTGCGCAGCATTGGCGCGCACCCGATGAAGCTGGGTCTGGACTTGTCCGGTGGTGTGCACTTCCTGCTGGAAGTCGACATGGACAAAGCCCTCGACGCACGCCTGAAGGTCTATGAAGGCGACGTGAAGAGCCTGCTGCGCAAAGAGAAGCTGCGTTATCGCAGCCTGCCGCAGCTCAACGGTGCCATCCAGCTGGGCTTCTCTGACGAAGCTTCCCGTGAACAGGCCCGTGCGCTGATCCGCAAGAACTTCAACGATTTCGACATCGTACCGGCCGACCTGAATGGTCAGGCGGTGCTGCGTCTGGCGATGAGCCCGGCCAAGATCGCGGAAATCCGCGAATACTCCATCAAGCAGAACTTGACCACGGTACGTAACCGCGTCAACGAGCTGGGTGTGGCCGAGCCGATTGTTCAGCGTCAGGGCGCCAACCGCATCGTGGTTGAGCTGCCGGGCGTGCAGGACACCGCTGAAGCCAAGCGTATCCTGGGTAAAACCGCCAACCTGGAGTTCCGTCTTGCGGCTGAGCCGGGTGCTTCCCGCGCAACTTCCGAAGAGTTCGAGTTCCGTGAAGGCAATCGTCCTCCGGCGCTGATCGAGCGTGGCTTGATCATCACCGGTGACCAGGTGACCGACGCCAAGGCCGGTTTCGGCGAGCACGGTACCCCTGAAGTGAACATCCGCCTGGATGGCCACGGCGGCGAACTGATGAGCCGCGCCACGCGCAGCAACGTGGGTCGCAGCATGGCGGTGATCTTCATCGAGCAGCGCCCGGTGACCACCTACACCAAGCAAATGGTCAACGGCGTCGAGAAAGACGTACCGGTGCAGACCTTCAAGGAAGAGAAGAAGATCATCAGCCTGGCGACCATCCAGTCGCCGCTGGGTGCTCAATTCCGCATCACCGGCCTGAACGGCCAGGGCGAATCCTCGGAGCTGGCCCTGTTGCTGCGTGCCGGCGGCCTGGCTGCGCCGATGTATTTCGCTGAAGAACGTACCATCGGCCCGAGCCTGGGTGCCGACAACATCACCAAGGGTATCGACGCGGCCTTGTGGGGCATGCTGTTCGTGTCGCTGTTCATCATCGCCATCTACCGCTTCTTCGGTATCATTGCCACCGTGGCCCTGGCGGGCAACATGGTGATGCTGCTGGCCCTGATGTCGCTGCTGGGCGCCACGCTGACCCTGCCAGGTATCGCCGGTATCGTACTCACCATGGGTATGGCGGTAGACGCCAACGTGCTGATCTTCTCGCGGATTCGTGAAGAGATCGCCGCCGGCATGACCGTACAGCGTGCAATCAACGAAGGCTTCGGCCGGGCATTTACCGCGATTCTCGACTCCAACCTGACCACATTGCTGGTCGGCGGGATCCTCTTTGCCATGGGCACCGGCCCGGTCAAGGGTTTTGCGGTAACCATGTCCCTCGGTATCTTTACCTCGATGTTCACGGCCATCATGGTGACCCGCGCAATGGTCAACCTGATCTTTGGCGGGCGTGACTTCAAGAAGTTGTGGATTTAAGGGGCTGCCATGTTACGTACAATCAACTTCATGGGCGTTCGCAACATTGCGTTCGGCGTCACCGTGCTCCTTACCGTTCTGGCGTTGTTCAGCTGGTTCCATAAGGGCCTGAACTACGGTCTGGACTTCACCGGCGGTACGCTCATCGAGCTGACCTACGAGAAGCCTGCCGACGTCACCCTGGTGCGCAGTGAGCTGGTCAAGGCCGGCTATCACGAAGCCATCGTGCAGAGCTTCGGTGCGACCACCGACCTGCTGGTGCGCATGCCTGGCGAAGACCCGCAACTGGGTCACCAGGTAGCCGAGGCCTTGCAGAAGGTGGGTGGCGACAACCCGGCGTCGGTCAAGCGCGTCGAGTTCGTGGGCCCGCAAGTGGGTGAAGAACTGCGCGACCAGGGCGGCCTCGGCATGCTGATGGCGCTGGTCGGCATCATGATCTACCTGGCTTTCCGCTTTCAGTGGAAGTTCGGTGTCGGCGCCATTGTGTCGCTGATCCACGACGTGATCGTGACCGTGGGTATCCTGGCGTACTTCCAGATCACCTTCGACCTGACCGTGCTGGCGGCCGTACTGGCGATCATTGGTTACTCCCTCAATGACACCATTGTGGTATTCGACCGGGTTCGTGAGAACTTCCGCGTACTGCGCAAGGCATCGCTGATCGAGAACATCAACATCTCCACCACCCAGACCCTGCTGCGGACCATGGCGACGTCGATCTCCACCTTGCTGGCGATCGCGGCACTGATGATCTTCGGCGGCGACAACCTGTGGGGCTTCTCCCTGGCTCTGTTCATCGGCGTCCTGGCGGGCACCTACTCGTCGATCTACATCGCCAACGTGGTGCTGATCTGGCTGAACCTCAACAGCGAAGACCTGATCCCTCCTGCCGCCACTGGCAAAGAGGTCGACGATCGTCCTTGATGGGCGCTTGTTGATCTGCTGTTACAAAAAGGGCACGAGTATTGAACTCGTGCCTTTTTTTTTGCTCCAAGGCTGGGTATAGCGCGGATCTTTCGGTCCGTTTGTGATGGTCAGGAGGTTCAACGTGAACAAGTCGTTACTGGTTGGTGCGGTATTGGGTGCTGTCGGTGTAACTGCCGGGGGTGCTGTTGCCACCTACAGCCTGGTAAAAAGCGGCCCTGAGTATGCGCAAGTGCTGGCGGTGCAGCCGGTGAAAACCCAGATTAAAACACCTCGTGAAGTCTGCAAGGACGTCGCAGTGACCCGGCAGAAGCCGGTGCAGGATCAACATCAGATCGTCGGTACCGTGGTAGGTGCACTGGCCGGTGGCCTGTTGGGTAACCAGGTCGGTGGCGGTAACGGCAAAAAGCTGGCCACTGTGGCCGGTGCGGTCGGTGGTGGTTACGCCGGTAACAAGGTTCAGGAAGGCATGCAGAACCGCGATACCTATACCACCACCCAGACTCGCTGTAACACCGTCAACGACATCAGTGACAAGGTCGTCGGCTATGACGTGCGTTACACCTTGGATGGCAAGGAAGGTTCGGTGCGCATGGATCGTGATCCGGGCGGCCAGATTCCAGTCGACAAGGAAGGGCGTCTCGTCCTGGGCCAGAACCAGCAGTAAGTCTTCTCTTGTATTTGATTTGTGGTGTTGTTGGTATTTAAGCTCACATCAAGCAAATCCCTGGCATAAAAAAAGCACCCCGCAGGGTGCTTTTTTTTTGCTCGCTCGCTTAGCGCTTCAGCGAAGCCGGCAGGTGCGGCTGGATCGCCGTCAGTACGGCCTTGAAGCATTTGGTGTTGCCGGCAACGACGTGGCCTTTTTCCAGGAAGTCATGGCCGCCAGTGAAGTCGCTCACCAGGCCGCCGGCCTCTTGGATCAGCAGGGCGCCTGCAGCCATGTCCCACTCGGACAGGCCCGACTCCCAGAACGCATCAAAACGACCGGCAGCCACATAGGCCAGGTCCAGGCTGGCCGCGCCAGCGCGACGGATGCCGGCAGTCTGGCCAACCAGGGCGCGGAACATGCCCAGGTAGTTTTCCAGGTTGTCCATCTGGTCGTCACGGAACGGGAAGCCGGTACCCAGCAGGGCGCCATCCAGGCTGGTGCGACCGCTGACGCGCAGGCGACGACCGTTCAGTTGGGCGCCACGGCCACGGCTGGCGGTGAATTCTTCCTGGCGAACAGGATCGAGTACTACAGCGTGTTCCAGGCGGCCACGGTATTTGCAGGCAATGCTGACGGCAAAGTGCGGGATGCCGCGCAGGAAGTTGGTGGTGCCATCCAGTGGGTCGATGATCCACAGGTAGTCTTCGCCTTCGCCGCTGCCTTTGTGCAGGCCGGTTTCCTCGCCGAGGATACCGTGGGTAGGGTAGGCCTTGCGCAGCGCGTCGATGATCTTCTGTTCGGCGGCGCGATCCACCTCGGACACATAATCCTTGGCGTCTTTTTCGTCGACCTTGATGGTATCCAGGCGCTCGATGGAGCGGAAGATCAATTCACTGGCGCTGCGGGCGGCGCGCAGCGCGATATTCAGCATGGGCTGCATGGATGTGTCACCTAAGGTTGTTAAAGAAAGCCGAGCATTCTAGCAGAAACTTTCTTCAGGTGAAGGACGACGTTAGCTTTCATGGCATAACCTTAGGCTGTTCTGTAAGATTTGCTCCCCTTTCCCGTGTCCGAGAGCGCCTACCTTGCTGCAAAACATTCGTGTCGTCTTGGTCAATACCAGTCATCCCGGCAATATCGGCGGGGTGGCGCGAGCCATGAAAAACATGGGGCTGACGCGCCTGGTGCTGGTCGAGCCGCGCGTGTTCCCGCACCACGAGGCCGATGCCCGCGCATCCGGCGCCAATGACATCCTGGAAAAAGCCCAGGTGGTCGCCACTCTGGAAGACGCCTTGGTCGGCTGCAACCTGGTGCTTGGCACCAGTGCCCGTGACCGGCGCATCCCCTGGCCGCTGCTGGATCCGCGTGAGTGCGGTACCAAGGTGGTGGAAGAGGCGGCCGGCGGTGCTGAAATCGCCCTGGTATTCGGCCGTGAAGACTCCGGCCTCACCAATGAAGAGCTGCAACGATGTCATTATCACGTGCACATTCCATCAGACCCTGAGTTCAGTTCGCTGAACCTCGGAGCAGCGGTGCAGGTGTTGAGTTACGAAGTGCGCATGGCCTGGCTGGCCGCTGAAGGCCAGCCGAGCAAGGTAGAGAAGGATGAAGTGGCGTCGACCAAGAGTGGCGAACTGGCCACCATGGACGAGCTGGAGCGGTTCTATGAGCACCTGGAGCAAACCCTGGTGGCCATCGAATTCCTCGATCCGGAAAAGCCTCGGCACTTGATGGCGCGCCTGCGCCGCCTGTACGGGCGCAGCTCGGTCAGCCGGGCGGAAATGAATATATTGCGTGGCATTCTCACGGAAACCCAGAAAGCGGCCCGTGGCGAGCTTCTTAAGCGGAAGGATTAAAAATGTTCGAGCGTTTGCGAGAAGATATCCAGAGTGTTTTCCATCGTGATCCGGCGGCGCGCAACGCCTTTGAAGTGCTGACCTGCTACCCGGGCATGCACGCGATCTGGATCCATCGCCTGTCCGGCGCCTTGTGGAATATGGGCTGGAAATGGCTGGCGCGGCTGGTGTCGAACTTCGGCCGCTGGTTGACCGGGATCGAGATTCACCCAGGTGCCAAGGTGGGACGTCGCTTCTTTATCGATCACGGTATGGGCATCGTCATTGGTGAGACGGCCGAGATCGGTGATGACGTGACCCTCTACCAGGGCGTGACATTGGGCGGCACCAGTTGGAACAAGGGTAAGCGCCACCCGACGCTGGAGGATGGTGTGGTGGTGGGTGCGGGCGCCAAGGTGCTTGGTCCGTTCACCGTAGGCGCTGGCGCCAAGGTCGGCTCCAACGCCGTGGTGACCAAGGCCGTGCCGGCCGGCGCCACTGTAGTGGGGATTCCGGGGCGGATCATCGTCAAGCCGGACGTGGGCGATGAGCAGGAAGCCAAGCGCAAGGCCATGGCCGAGAAAATCGGTTTCGATGCCTACGGTGTCAGCGAAGACATGCCCGACCCGGTGGCGCGCGCCATCGGTCAGTTGCTTGACCACCTGCAAGCGGTGGACGGCAAGCTGGACGGTATGTGCGGCGCGCTGAAGGAGTTGGGCAGCAGCTACTGTGCGAAAGACCTGCCTGAGCTGCGCGAAGAGGACTTCGCCGAGATCAAGAGTGAGCCCGCCACCAAGGCTGGCTGAGATTTCACATTTGCTGCTAGGCCCGTGTGGGAGGGGGGGGGGGCTTGCCCCGATGGCCATCTGTCAGTCACCCAATATATTGACTGATCCACCGCTATCGGGGGCAAGCCCCCTCCCACATTTGATCTCCATTCGTCTCGATATCGAACCATCGCCCCGCTGCCGCTGTTCGTCCCTGCCCCATCCTGCTATGATTCGCGCGCCCTTTTTACGGGTAATCCTGACTAAAGTACTAGGTCTTATAGTTGACTTAAATACTCGGGAATCGCATACTTGCTCCCATTCTGAAACACCTTGGTACTTGTCCATGAGACTGACTACAAAAGGCCGATACGCGGTGACCGCCATGCTTGACTTGGCCTTGCACGCGCAAACTGGGCCGGTGTCCCTGGCCGATATCTCCGAGCGCCAAGGCATTTCCCTGTCCTACCTTGAGCAGCTGTTCGCCAAGCTGCGCCGCAGCAATCTGGTCTCCAGTGTGCGTGGGCCGGGCGGCGGCTATCAGCTGTCCCGCGACATGCAGGGCATCCAGGTGGCCCAGGTGATCGACGCGGTCAACGAGTCCGTCGACGCGACCAAGTGCCAGGGCCTGGGTGACTGCCACGCCGGCGACACCTGCCTGACGCACCACTTGTGGTGTGACTTGAGCCTGCAGATCCATGAGTTTTTGAGTGGTATCAGCTTGGCTGATCTTGTGACTCGCCGTGAGGTGCAAGAAGTAGCCCAGCGTCAGGACCAGCGCCGTTGCAACACCAAGGCGCCGCGTCTGGACAAGATCGAAGCGTCCGCCGTCGAGTGACAGCCGAAGAGCTAACGGCACGCCAGCCAGCCTGATTTAGGAGAAAGTCCATGAAATTGCCGATTTACCTTGATTATTCAGCGACCACCCCGGTTGATCCGCGTGTCGCGCAAAAGATGAGCGAATGCCTGCTGGTCGACGGAAACTTCGGCAACCCGGCCTCCCGTTCCCACGTTTTCGGCTGGAAAGCCGAGGAAGCGGTCGAGAACGCTCGTCGCCAGGTTGCTGACCTGGTTGGCGCAGACCCGCGTGAAATCGTCTGGACCTCCGGTGCCACCGAGTCCGACAACCTGGCTATCAAGGGCGCGGCGCATTTCTACGCGACCAAAGGCAAGCACCTGATCACCACCAAGATTGAGCACAAGGCTGTCCTCGACACCATGCGCCAACTGGAGCGTGAAGGTTTCGAGGTCACTTACCTCGAGCCAACCACCGACGGTATCGTCACCCCGGCGATGATCGAAGCCGCGCTGCGTGAAGACACCATCCTGGTTTCCGTGATCCACGTGAATAACGAAATCGGTACCATCAACGACATCGCGGCCATCGGCGAGCTGACTCGCTCCAAGGGCATCCTGTTGCACGTCGACGCTGCCCAGTCCACCGGCAAGGTCGACATCGACCTGTCCAAGCTGAAAGTCGACCTGATGTCGTTCTCGGCCCACAAGACCTATGGCCCCAAAGGCATCGGCGCCCTGTACGTGAGCCGCAAGCCACGCGTGCGCATCGAAGCCACCATGCACGGCGGCGGTCACGAGCGCGGCATGCGTTCGGGCACCCTGGCGACCCACCAGATCGTCGGCATGGGCGAAGCCTTCCGCGTAGCCAAGGAAGACATGGCTGCCGAAAACGTACGTATCAAGGCCCTGAGCGATCGCTTCTACAAGCAGGTCGAGAACCTTGAAGAGCTGTACATCAACGGCAGCATGACTGCCCGTGTACCGCACAACCTGAATTTGAGCTTCAACTATGTCGAAGGCGAGTCGCTGATCATGGCGCTCAAGGACCTGGCGGTTTCATCCGGTTCGGCCTGCACCTCGGCTTCGCTTGAGCCTTCGTACGTATTGCGCGCCCTGGGCCGCGACGACGAACTGGCACACAGCTCGATCCGCTTTACGTTCGGCCGCTTCACCACCGAAGAGCAAGTCGACTACGCCGCGCAGAAGGTCTGCGAAGCCGTCAACAAGCTGCGCGTCCTGTCGCCGCTGTGGGACATGTACAAAGACGGTGTCGATATTTCCAAGATCGAGTGGGCGGCACACTAACTATAGAAGCCGCCACCCAAGCTCTGTAGGAACGTGGCGGAAAACGCAGGCGTTTCTACAGGGTTCCAGAGCGGCCCTGATGAGTGAGGATTCAGTACCATGGCTTACAGCGAAAAGGTCATCGACCACTACGAAAACCCGCGCAACGTCGGCAAGATGAACGCGGAAGATCCTGATGTCGGCACCGGCATGGTCGGCGCTCCGGCGTGCGGCGATGTGATGCGCCTGCAGATCAAGGTCAACGACGCTGGCGTTATCGAAGACGCCAAGTTCAAGACTTACGGTTGCGGTTCGGCGATCGCCTCCAGCTCCCTGGCGACCGAATGGATGAAAGGCAAGACCCTGGATGAGGCTGTGACTATCAGCAACACCCAGCTGGCCGAAGAACTGGCCCTGCCGCCAGTGAAAATCCACTGCTCCGTGCTCGCTGAAGACGCCATCAAGGCGGCCGTTCGCGACTACAAGCAGAAGAAAGGCTTGATCTAAGCATTTGGCGACGAGTAAGGAGTCAACGATGGCTATCAGCATGACAGAAGCGGCTGCGCGGCACGTGCGACGCTCCCTGGATGGGCGCGGTAAAGGTGAGGGGATTCGTCTGGGTGTTCGCACCACGGGCTGCTCCGGCCTTGCCTATGTGCTGGAGTTCGTCGACGAGGTGGTCGATGAGGACCAGGTGTTCGAAAGTCACGGCGAGAAAGTGATCATCGACCCTAAAAGCCTGACCTACCTGGACGGCACCGAACTCGATTTCGTCAAGGAAGGGTTGAACGAAGGCTTCAAGTTCAACAACCCCAACGTGCGCGGTGAATGTGGCTGCGGCGAAAGCTTCAACATCTGAGGCTATTCGTGGGTACTCCTTGTCATTTCGCTTTATTCGAGCTGCAGCCGAGTTTTCGGCTGGACCTCGAGCAGCTTGCCACGCGCTACCGAGAATTGGCGCGTGGGGTGCATCCGGACCGCTTCGCTGACGCTTCCGAGCGTGAGCAGCGCCTGGCGCTGGAGCAATCGGCCAGCCTCAACGAAGCCTATCAGACGCTCAAGAGCCCTCCTAAACGCGCGCGTTACCTGCTCGCGATGAACGGTGGCGAGTTGCCGCTGGAAGTGACCGTGCACGACCCGGACTTCCTGATGCAGCAGATGCAATGGCGTGAAGAACTCGAAGACCTGCAGGACGAAGCCGATGTGGCGGGTGTCGCGGTCTTCAAGCGTCGTCTGAAAGTTGCCCAGGATGAACTCAACGAAAGCTTCGCAGCCTGTTGGGATGATGCAGCGCAACGTGAACAGGCCGAGCGCCTGATGCGGCGCATGCAGTTCCTCGACAAGCTCACCTACGAAGTGCGCCAGCTGGAAGAGCGCCTCGACGATTAACCCAGTGTGCTGCCCGTGATGCGCGCCTGATAGACAGATAAGACCTGATTACCATGGCTCTACTGCAAATCGCCGAACCCGGCCAAAGCCCTCAACCGCACCAGCGTCGCCTGGCGGTGGGGATTGACCTGGGTACCACCAATTCCCTGGTTGCTGCCTTGCGCAGCGGCCTGTCCGAGCCGCTGCCCGACGCTGACGGCCAGGTGATCCTGCCGTCCGCCGTGCGTTATCACGCTGATCGCACCGAAGTCGGTGAGTCAGCCAGGTTGGCGGCGTCTACCGATCCTTTGAACACCGTGCTGTCGGTCAAGCGCTTGATGGGTCGTGGCCTGTCCGACGTCAAGCAATTGGGCGACCAACTGCCGTACCGCTTTATCGGTGGTGAATCCCATATGCCGTTCATCGACACCGTCCAGGGCCCGAAAAGCCCGGTGGAAGTGTCGGCGGATATCCTCAAGGTGCTGCGCCAGCGCGCGGAAACCACGTTGGGTGGCGAACTGGTCGGCGCGGTGATCACCGTCCCGGCGTATTTCGATGATGCCCAGCGCCAGGCCACCAAGGACGCGGCGAAACTCGCCGGCCTGAACGTGTTGCGCCTGCTCAACGAGCCTACCGCTGCGGCCGTGGCCTATGGCCTGGACCAGCATGCCGAAGGCCTGGTCGCTATTTACGACCTGGGTGGTGGCACTTTTGATATTTCGATCCTGCGCCTGACTGGCGGCGTGTTCGAAGTACTGGCTACCGGTGGCGACACAGCCCTGGGTGGCGATGACTTCGACCACGCCATCGCGGGTTGGATCATCAGCAGCGCCGGCTTGTCCGCTGACCTGGATCCGGGCGAGCAGCGTAACCTGCTGCAAACGGCCTGTGCCGCTAAAGAGGCGCTGACTGACGCTGCTTCTGTTGACGTTTCCTACGGCAGTTGGTGTGCCAAGCTGACTCGCGAAGCCTTCGATTCGCTGATCGAACCGATGATCGCCCGCAGCCTGAAAGCCTGCCGTCGAGCCGTGCGTGACTCCGGTATCGAGCTGGAAGACGTCGGTGCCGTGGTCATGGTCGGCGGTTCAACCCGTGTGCCGCGGGTTCGCGAAGCCGTTGCCCAAGCCTTTGGTCGCCAGCCGCTGACGGAAATCGACCCGGACCAGGTGGTCGCCATTGGCGCCGCCATCCAGGCCGATACCCTGGCCGGTAACAAGCGTGATGGCGGCGAATTGCTGTTGCTCGACGTCATCCCGCTGTCCCTGGGGCTGGAAACCATGGGTGGCCTGATGGAGAAGGTGATTCCGCGCAACACCACCATTCCCGTCGCGCGCGCCCAGGACTTCACCACCTACAAAGATGGCCAGACGGCCATGATGATTCATGTGCTGCAGGGCGAGCGCGAGCTGATCAGCGACTGCCGCTCCCTGGCGCGCTTTGAATTGCGCGGCATCCCGGCCATGGTCGCGGGTGCGGCGAAGATTCGCGTGACCTTCCAGGTCGACGCCGACGGCCTGCTCAGCGTCGCCGCGCGTGAACTGGCGTCCGGCGTGGAGGCCAGCATCCAGGTCAAGCCGTCCTACGGCCTGACTGACGGTGAAATCGCCAAGATGCTCAAGGATTCGTTCCAATACGCCGGCGACGACAAGGTCGCGCGCGTACTGCGCGAGCAACAAGTGGATGCCCAGCGCCTGCTCGAAGCGGTGCAGGGCGCCCTGGATGCCGACGGCGAGCGCCTGCTGGATGCCGAAGAGCGCATGGTCATCGACCTGCAGATGCAGGAACTGGCCGAACTGATGAAAGGCAACGATGGTTACGCCATCGAGCAACAGACCAAGCGCTTGTCGCAGGTCACTGACGCCTTTGCTGCCCGCCGCATGGATCAGACGGTAAAAGCCGCACTGGCCGGGCGCAACCTGAATGAAATCGAGGAATAATTAATGCCGCAGGTCATTTTTCTGCCACACGCCGAGCATTGCCCGGACGGTATGGTTGTTGAGGCTGAGACCGGCAAGTCCATCCTCGAAGTTGCCCATGACAACCACATCGAGATCGAAAGTGCCTGTGGGGGTGTGTGTGCCTGCACCACCTGCCACTGCATCATTCGCGAAGGCTTCAATAGCCTGGAAGAGGCCGATGAGTTGGAAGAAGATTTTCTTGACCGCGCCTGGGGCCTGGAAGCCACTTCTCGCCTAAGCTGTCAGGCCAGGGTCGGGACTGAAGACATTACCGTCGAAATTCCGAAATATTCGCTCAACCATGCGGCCGAAGCGCCGCACTGATTCAAGGAAGTGTCATGAGTCTTAAATGGGTTGATGTGCAAGAGATCGCTATCCTGTTGGCCGACGGCAACCCGGATATGGATCCCTATTCCCTGAATTTTGTTGCTTTGCGTGACATGGTCATGGCCTTGCCAGGCTTTGATGATGAGCGCGATCGCGGTGGCGAAAAGGTCCTGGAAGCTATCCAGACTGCCTGGAAAGAAGAACAGGACTGACGCCTCCCTTACGCAGTTAGGCAATACCCAAGAACCCGCGTATAATTCGCGGGTTTAATTTTTCGTAAATTACCGTTTCTGGAGTTACACCATGGCTGTTCAACGTACTTTCTCCATCATCAAGCCTGACGCAGTTGCAAAAAACGTCATCGGCGAGATCACCACTCGTTTCGAAAAAGCCGGCCTGAAGGTTGTAGCTTCGAAACTCAAGCAACTGTCCAAGGCTGAAGCTGAAGGCTTCTACGCTGAGCACAGCGCTCGTGGCTTCTTCGGCGACCTGGTTGCCTTCATGATCTCCGGTCCTGTTGTTGTTCAGGTTCTGGAAGGCGAAAACGCCATCGCTCTGAACCGTGAGCTGATGGGCGCTACCAACCCTAAAGAAGCCGCTGCCGGCACCATCCGTGCTGACTTCGCTGACTCCATCGACGCCAACGCTGTACACGGTTCGGACTCCGAAGCCGCTGCTGCTCGCGAAATCTCGTACTTCTTCGCAGCTACCGAAGTAACCACTCGCTAAGCATCGGCTTAAAGAGTGAGGGTGAATCCATGACGACATCGACTGTAAAAACCAACCTGCTGGGTCTGACTCAACAGGAAATGGAAAAATTCTTCGACTCAATCGGGGAGAAGCGTTTCCGTGCCGGTCAGGTAATGAAATGGATTCACCACTTTGGCGTCGACGATTTCGACGCCATGACGAACGTCAGCAAGGCCCTGCGCGACAAGCTCAAGGCTATTGCTGAAGTGCGTGGCCCCGAAGTGGTCAGCGAGGACATCTCCAGCGACGGCACCCGTAAGTGGGTGGTGCGCGTAGCGTCCGGCAGCTGCGTCGAGACCGTGTACATTCCCCAGGGCAAGCGCGGTACCTTGTGCGTTTCGTCCCAGGCAGGCTGTGCCCTGGACTGCAGTTTCTGCTCCACCGGCAAGCAAGGCTTCAATAGCAACCTCACCGCCGCCGAAGTGATCGGCCAGGTGTGGATTGCCAACAAATCCTTTGGCAGCGTCCCGGCGACCGTCGACCGTGCCATCACCAACGTGGTGATGATGGGCATGGGTGAGCCGCTGCTGAACTTCGACAACGTCATCGCAGCCATGCACCTGATGATGGACGACCTGGGCTACGGCATCTCCAAGCGCCGTGTGACCCTGTCGACCTCCGGCGTGGTCCCGATGATCGATGAGCTGGCCAAGCACATCGACGTCTCCCTGGCGTTGTCGCTGCACGCACCCAATGACGCATTGCGTAACCAATTGGTGCCGATCAACAAGAAGTATCCGCTTAAGATGCTGCTCGAATCCTGCCAGCGTTATATGGCGACCTTGGGCGAGAAACGTGTGCTGACCATTGAGTACACCATGCTCAAGGATGTTAACGACAAGGTCGAACACGCGGTCGAGATGATTGAACTGCTCAAGAACACCCCGTGCAAGATCAACCTGATTCCGTTTAACCCGTTTCCACATTCTGGTTACGAGCGGCCAAGCAACAACGCCATTCGCCGTTTCCAGGATCAACTGCACCAGGCCGGCTACAACGTCACCGTGCGCACCACCCGTGGTGAAGACATCGACGCCGCCTGTGGTCAATTGGTCGGGCAGGTGATGGACCGCACCCGCCGCAGCGAGCGCTATATCGCCGTGCGTGAATTGAACGCCGCCGACGATCTGCCGCAAATTGCTGTGAATCGAATCTGAGAGAGGATCTCTATGCCCTTGCGCCTTGCGCTGCTTTTGCTGGTTACCGGCCTCGCCGCCGGTTGTGTTTCATCGGGCCATGACAGCCCTTTGCAAACCGGCAAGGGCCGTGACGAGGCGCGGGTTGCCTATGTGCAACTGGGGTTGGGTTACCTGCGCCAAGGCATGAGCGAGCAGGCCAAGGTGCCGTTGAAAAAAGCCCTTGAACTGGACAGCGACGATGCCGACGCCAACGCTGCGCTGGCCCTGGTGTTTCACGCCCAGGCCGAGCCTGAACTGGCTGACCGGTACTTCAACAAAGCTCTGGCCGCACGGCCTGCCGATCCGAAACTGCTGAACAATTACGGCAGTTTCCTGTTCAAGCAAAAGCGTTTTGACCAGGCCGCCCTTTATTTCCAGCAAGCCAGTACCGATACCCTCTATCCTGAGCGCGCGCGGGTGTTCGAGAACCTTGGGGTGACCTCGATGCGCCTCGGCCAGCGCGACAGCGCACGCCAGCAGCTGGAAAAAGCCCTGCACTTGAACGGCCATCAGCCACGAGCGTTGCTCGAAATGGCTGAGTTGTCCTACGAAGACAGGCATTATGTGCCGGCACGTGACTATTACGAGCGTTTTAGCCTGCTCAGCGGGCAAAATGCACGTAGTCTATTGCTCGGCGTGCGCCTGGCGACGGTTCATGAAGAACACGACACGGCCGCACGTTTTGGCCAGCAACTCGAACGACTCTATCCCGGTACGCCGGAATATCAGCAATACCTGTCGGAGCAATGATGAAAGCGGCGCACCCGGAAGTTGTAGCAGCTAATCGCGTAAACCCAGGCGACACCTTGCGTCAGGCCCGCGAAAGCAATGGTTGGTCGCTGGCGGAAGTGGCCCTCAAGCTCAATTTGACCACCACCTCCCTGGGCAACCTTGAGGCCGGCGCATTCGACAAGCTGCCTGGGCATACCTTCGCCCGTGGCTATATCCGCGCCTACGCCAAGTTGCTGGGCATCGACCAGGCCGTGTTGGTCCAGGAGTTCGACCAGTTCACCGGCACCGACTCCCAGGGCAGCAACGTGCATGGCCTGGGTCGCATCGAAGAACCGGTGCGGGTTTCCCACACAATCCTGCGTATTGTCAGCCTGTTGTTGCTG
Source organism: Pseudomonas sp. NFX5 (assembly GCF_049132125.1). Classification (NCBI taxonomy): domain Bacteria; kingdom Pseudomonadati; phylum Pseudomonadota; class Gammaproteobacteria; order Pseudomonadales; family Pseudomonadaceae; genus Pseudomonas; species Pseudomonas sp. NFX5. The sequence goes on along the minus strand of NZ_JAFMZG010000012.1, from coordinate 167,812 downwards.
ATCGCCGTGATCGGCGGCGGTTTCGTCTGGTGGCAAGACCAGACGTCCCAGCGCAGTAAGGACCTGACCAGCAACGCCATGGAGCACGTCGAAGTCGAAAGCGCCGACGGCACCACCCAGATTCATCCGCTGGATGAGCCGGAAGACCAGGCCGTAGCCCAAGGCCAGGCTGCCCCCGAAACCCCGGCCGCCGCTGAACCGTCCGAGCCGGAAAGTGCCCCGACCGCCGCCGTACCGGCCCCAGTGACACCGACCGCGCCAACTCACACGCCCGCGGCTCCGGTTGCCCAGGCTCATACACCGGCTGCTCCGGTCCCGGCGCCAGCGACTACGGCGCCAACCGCTCCGGCAGCCCCTGCGATTTCACCACCCACCACCCCTGCGTTGATCGCCGGTGACGGGCGTGTACAAATTACCTTCGTCGCTGACTGCTGGACGCAAGTCACCGATGGCAACGGCAAAGTGCTGGTCAGTGGTCTCAAGCGTAAGGGCGATACGCTCGACCTGGGCGGCAAGCCTCCTTTGACGCTGCGTCTGGGCTTCGCCCGTGGCGCGCAAGTGGCCTACAACGGCCAGCCTGTAGACGTAGCGCCGTTCACCACTGGCGAGACCGCTCGCCTGAAGTTGGGACAATAGTCATGCACGGCGAATCTCCAATCAAACGTCGCGTATCGCGCAAGATCTGGGTCGGCTCGGTGCCGGTGGGTGGCGACGCCCCCATCGCGGTACAGAGCATGACCAACAGCGACACCAATGACGTTGCCGCTACCGTTGCCCAGATCAATCGCCTGGAAGCGGCCGGGGTAGACATCGTTCGGGTATCCGTCCCGGACATGGACGCTGCCGAGGCTTTCGGTCGCATCAAGCAGCTGGTCAAGGTGCCGCTGGTTGCCGACATTCACTTCGACTACAAGATCGCCCTGCGCGTGGCCGAGCTGGGTGTCGATTGCCTGCGCATCAACCCGGGCAACATCGGTCGTGAAGACCGTGTGCGCGCTGTGGTGGACGCTGCCCGTGATCGCGGGATCCCGATCCGCATCGGCGTCAACGCCGGTTCCCTGGAAAAAGACCTGCAAAAGAAGTACGGCGAGCCGACCCCGGCAGCGCTGGTCGAGTCTGCACTGCGTCATGTTGAACACCTCGAACGCCTGAACTTCCAGGACTTCAAGGTCAGCGTAAAGGCCTCCGACGTGTTCATGGCGGTGGAAGCCTACCGCCTGCTGGCCAAGGAAATCGTGCAGCCGCTGCACCTGGGGATCACCGAAGCTGGCGGTTTGCGCTCAGGCACAGTGAAATCTGCGGTGGGTCTCGGTATGCTGCTCGCCGAAGGGATTGGCGATACTATCCGCATCTCGTTGGCGGCAGACCCGGTAGAGGAAGTGAAAGTCGGCTACGACATTCTCAAATCCCTGCGTTTGCGTTCCCGCGGTATCAACTTCATTGCCTGCCCGAGTTGCTCGCGGCAGAACTTCGACGTGGTAAAAACCATGAACGACCTGGAGTTGCGCCTCGAAGACCTGCTGGTGCCGTTGGATGTTGCAGTGATCGGTTGTGTGGTCAACGGCCCGGGTGAAGCCAAGGAAGCCCATGTGGGCTTGACCGGCGGTACACCGAACCTGATTTACATCGACGGTAAGCCGTCGCAGAAGTTAACGAATGACAATCTGGTGGATGAGCTGGAAAAGCTGATCCGCGAGAAAGCGGCCGAAAAGGTCGCGGCTGACGCAGCGCTGATCGCTCGCGGCTGATTGAACGAATTTAAGGATTTGATGTGAGCAAGTCTCTGCAAGCCATTCGTGGCATGAACGACATCCTGCCGGAGCAAACGCCGCTGTGGCGCTACTTCGAGGGGACTGTCGCGCGCCTGCTGGATAACTACGGTTACAAGCAGATCCGCATGCCGATCGTCGAGTTCACCGAGCTGTTCAAGCGCTCCATCGGTGAAGTGACCGACATCGTCGAAAAAGAGATGTACACCTTTGAAGACCGTAACGGCGACTCCCTGACCTTGCGTCCGGAAGGGACCGCCGCGTGCGTGCGCGCCGTGCTTGAGCATGGCCTCACCGGTGCTGGCCAGCCGCAGAAACTGTGGTACATCGGCCCGATGTTCCGTCACGAACGTCCACAGAAAGGCCGTTATCGCCAGTTTCATCAGATCGGCCTGGAAGTGTTCAACATCGACGGCCCGGACATCGACGCGGAGCTGATCGTGCTGACGTGGCGCCTATGGGGCCTGCTGGGCATCCGTGACGCGGTCAAGCTTGAGCTCAACAGCCTGGGCACCAGTGAATCCCGCGGCCGCTATAAAGTGGCCCTGGTCGAGTACCTGTCCGCCCATCTGGACAAGTTGGATGAAGACAGCCAGCGTCGTCTGAAGACCAACCCGTTGCGCGTCCTCGATACCAAGAACGCCGACACCCAGGCCGTGCTGGTCAATGCGCCGAAAATGGCCGATTACCTGGACGACGAATCCCGCATTCACTTCGAAGGCCTCAAGGCTCGTCTGGACGCGGCCGGCATTCCGTTCGTGATCAACACCAAGCTGGTGCGTGGCCTCGATTACTACAGCAAGACCGTGTTCGAGTGGGTCACCGACAAGCTCGGCGCCCAGGGCACCGTGTGTGCGGGCGGCCGTTACGACGGCCTGGTCGAGCAGATGGGCGGCAAGCCGACCACCGGCGTGGGCTTCGCCATGGGGATCGAGCGGCTGATCCTGCTGCTGGAAACCCTGGAGCAGGTTCCGGAAGAAATCTCCCGTCAGGTGGACGTGTACCTGTGCGCCTTTGGCGAGGCCGCCGAACTGGCCGCCCTGGCCCTGAGCGAAAAAGTACGTGACCAGTTGCCCAACCTGCGCCTTCAGGTCAATGCCGGCGCAGGCAGTTTCAAGAGCCAGTTCAAGAAGGCCGACAAGAGCGGTGCCCTGTACGCACTGATCCTTGGCGATGACGAGCTGGCCCAGCAAGTGATAGGTTTCAAACCCCTGCGTGGCCAGGGCGAGCAACAGAACATTGCCTTTGATGCGCTTGCTGCGCACTTGGCCACCTGCGTCGTGCAGGGTTGAAGCTGTCGAACAGCCGAATTTAGCGATTAAGGAGTATTGGGGTGTCGAGTACTGATGATGAGCAGTTGGCCGAGTTCAAGGACTGGTGGCAGCGTAACGGCAAGCCCCTGGTTACTGGCGGTCTGCTGGCTTTAGTGGTGGTGTTCGGCTGGCAAGCCTGGACAAAGTATCAGGCCAACCAGTCCCAGGGCGCCTCGATCGTTTATCAGCAATTGCTGGAAACCACCCTGACGCCGGACGGCAAGCCCGACCCCGCGCAGGTTGCAGACCTGGCAGGCAAGCTGAAGAACGAATTCGGCGGCAGCACCTACGCCCAATACGGCAGCCTGTTCGTCGCGAAAGTCGCGGTCGATACCGGCAAGCTGGATGACGCCGCCGCAGAACTCAAGGCCATCGCCGACAAGCCGACCAACCCGACCCTGGGTGAAATCGCGCGTCAGCGCCTGGCCCAGGTATTGGCGGCACAGAACAAGGCTGACGAAGCACTCAAACTGCTCGACGGCGATGCGGACAAGGCATTTGTAGCCACTCGCGAAGAGCTCAAGGGCGACCTGTTGGTCCAATTGGGTCGTACCGACGAAGCCAATGCTGCGTACAAGAAAGCCAAGGCGGCGCTGTCTGATGAAGCGGCGGTCGGTGGCTTACAAATCAAGCTGGACGACTTGGCCAAAGGGGATGCATGACGTGATCCGTTGGAAACATGCAGCATTGCTGGCTCTGGCCGTTCTGGCCGCGGGTTGCAGCAGCAACAGTAAAAAAGAACTGCCTCCGGCCGAGCTGACCAGCTTCAAGGAAGAAGTCGTCCTGCAAAAGCAATGGAGCCGCTCCATCGGTGACGGCCAGGGCGAGACCTACAACATGCTGGTGCCGGCAATCGACGGTGACAACATTGTGGCCGCTGACGTAACCGGCGTGGTGATCTCCATGGATCGCATGAACGGCGACGTGAAGTGGAAGAAAGACCTCGAATTGCCTGTATCCGGCGCCGTAGGCGTGGGTTACGGCATGGTCATGCTCGGCACGCTCAAGGGCGAAGTCGTGGCGCTGGACTCCAGCACCGGTGAAGAGAAATGGCGCGCTCGCGTGACCAGTGAAGTCCTCGCACCGCCTGCCACCAACGGCGATATCGTCGTGGTGCAAACCCAGGATGACCGTGTGATCGGCCTGGACGCCAGCACCGGCGAACAGCGTTGGTTGTACGACAGTACCCCGGCGGTGCTGACCTTGCGCGGTACCAGTGGTCCGGTTGTGACCAACAATCTGGCCGTTGCAGGCCTGTCGACCGGTAAAGTAGTCGCCCTGGACACCAGGAACGGCGTGCCGGCCTGGGAAACCCGTGTGGCCATCCCCCAAGGTCGTTCCGAGCTGGATCGCGTAGTGGACATCGACGGTGGCTTGCTGCTGTCGGGCGAAACCCTCTACGTCGCCACTTACCAGGGCCGCGTTGCCGCGCTGGACCTGCAGAGCGGCCGTGTCAACTGGCAGCGTGATGCTTCCAGTTATGCGGGTGTCGCCCAAGGGTTTGGCAGCGTCTACGTAAGCCTGGCGTCCGGCACCGTTGAAAGTGTCGACGAGCGTTCCACCACTGCACTGTGGAGCAATGACTCCCTGGCCCGTCGTCAACTGTCGGCCCCGGAAGTGTTCTCCAGCTATGTAGCGGTCGGCGACTTCGAAGGCTACCTGCACCTGCTGAGCCAGGTGGATGGTCGTTTTGTAGGTCGTGAGCGTATCGACAGCGACGGCCTGCGTGCCCGTCCGCTGGTGGTGGGCAACATGCTTTATGTTTACGGCAACAGCGGCAAGCTGGAAGCCCTGACCATCAAGTAAAGGTTTGACTATGCTTGGGGTAAAACCCAGGCGGCCCCGCTTCGGCGGGGCATGCGGCATTTGAATATGCTGCCCCGAGCACCAGCCGCTGCCTTGCAGCGGCTTTTGTATTTTCTGAAATAACGAAGTGGAGAGCCGCATGGTTCCCGTAATCGCCCTGGTGGGCCGACCTAACGTCGGCAAGTCCACCTTGTTCAACCGCCTGACCAGGACTCGTGACGCCATCGTCGGCGACTTGTCCGGTCTGACCCGTGATCGCCAATACGGTGAGGCAAAGTGGCAAGGGCGCTCCTACATTATTGTCGACACCGGTGGGATCTCCGGTGATGAGCATGGCATGGACGAAAAGATGGCCGAGCAGTCCCTGCTGGCCATTGAAGAAGCCGATGTCGTGTTGTTCCTGGTGGACGCCCGCGCGGGCTACACCGCTGCCGACCAGATGATTGGCGAGCACCTGCGCAAGCGCAACAAGCGTTCCTATCTGGTCGCCAACAAGATCGACAACATCGATCCTGAGGCGGCCCGTGCCGAATTCAGCCCGATGGGTCTTGGCGACGCGATCCCGGTCGCCGGTGCCCACGGTCGCGGCATCACCCAGATGCTGGAAATCGCCCTGCGCGACTTCCCCAAGGATGACGCCGAGGAAGAAGAAGGCGAAGAAGAGGTCGTTGCCGAAGGCGAGGAAGCCAAGCGCATTCCCGGCCCAAGCGAAAAAGACGGTATCAAGATCGCGATCATCGGCCGCCCGAACGTGGGCAAGTCGACCCTGGTCAACCGTATGCTCGGTGAAGACCGGGTAATTGTCTACGACCAGCCCGGCACCACCCGCGACAGCATCTACATCCCGTTCGAGCGTAACGACGAGAAGTACACGCTGATCGACACCGCCGGTGTGCGCAAACGCGGCAAGATCCACGAGGAAGTTGAAAAGTTCTCCGTGGTGAAAACCCTGCAGGCGATCAAAGACGCCAACGTGGTGATCTTCGTGATGGACGCCCGCGAAGGCGTGGTGGACCACGACCTCAACCTGCTGGGCTTTGCCCTCGAAGCCGGTCGGGCGCTGGTTATTGCGATCAACAAGTGGGACGGCATGACGCCGAGCGAGCGCGATTTCGTCAAGATCGAGCTGCAGCGCCGCCTGTTCTTCGTCGAGTTCGCCGATATCCACTTTATCTCGGCCCTGCACGGCACGGGTGTGGGTAATCTCTACGCTTCCGTACAGAACTCGTTCAAGTCCGCCGTTACCCGCTGGCCGACCAACCGTCTGACCCAGATCCTCGAAGACGCCGTTGGCGAGCACGCGCCGCCGATGGTCAACAACCGCCGGATCAAGCTGCGTTACGCCCACTTGGGTGGTGCCAACCCGCCGATTATCGTGATCCACGGTAACCAGATCGAGAAGGTACCCAAGTCCTACGTGCGTTACCTGGAAAACACCTACCGCCGCGTCTTGAAACTGGTCGGTACGCCGATCCGTATCGAGTTCAAGGGGGGCGAGAACCCATACGAAGGCAACAAGAACACATTGACTGACCGTCAGGTGAACAAGAAGCGTCGTTTGATGACTCACCACAAGAAGGCCGACAAGAAGCGTCGCGACAAGAAATAGCAGCCGCTTCACGTTGTAAGTTACAGGCTGCAAGAGAGGGCTCCTTTGGAGCCCTTTTTTGTGCCTGGCGGTTTGTCGCTTGACCTGCTTGCAGCTTGCAGCTTAAAACTTGCAGCTCACCCGAAGGGGGCTCCCATGATCACCAGCAAGCTGCCAAATGTCGGCACGACCATTTTCACCACCATGTCGCAACTCGCTGCCGAAACCGGCGCGCTCAACCTGTCCCAGGGGTTTCCCGACTTCAATGGGCCTCAGGCTTTGCTCGATGCCGTGGGCAAACATGTTGCCAGCGGGCACAACCAATATTCACCGATGACCGGCTTGCCGGCCTTGCGCCAGCAAGTGGCGGCCAAGATCGCCCGCAGCTATGGCGCCACGGTGAATGCCGACAGTGAAGTGACCATCACCCCCGGCGCCACCGCCGCGATCTTCTGCGCGATCCAGGCGGTGATTCGCACTGGCGATGAGGTCATTGTGTTCGACCCCTGCTACGACAGCTATGAGCCCTCGGTCGAACTGGCCGGTGGCCGCTGCGTGCATGTGCAACTGAGCCTGCAAGGCTTTGCATTGGACTTCGAGAAGATCAAGGCCGCGCTGTCGCCACGTACGCGCATGATCATCCTCAATACCCCGCACAACCCAACCGGCGCGCTGATCAGCCGCGCTGAGCTGGACCAGTTGGCCGAACTGATCCGCGACCGCGATATCTACCTGGTCAGTGACGAGGTCTACGAACACCTGGTATTCGACGGCGTGCCCCACGTCAGCGTCCTGGCCCATGAAGAGCTGTACCCGCGGGCGTTCGTGGTCAGCTCCTTCGGCAAAACCTACCACGTCACCGGCTGGAAAACCGGCTACGTGGTCGCGCCACCGGCCCTGACGGCCGAACTGCGCAAAGTGCATCAATACGTCAATTTCTGTGGTGTGACCCCGTTGCAGTTCGCGTTGGCCGATTTCATGGCTGAACACCCGGAGCACGTCGATGAACTGCCGGGGTTCTACCAGGCCAAGCGCGACCTGTTCTGCGACCTGCTGGCACCGTCGCGCTTCAGCTTTACCCGGGTGGCCGGCACCTACTTCCAGTTGGTCGATTACTCACAAATACGTCCGGACCTGGATGACGTCGCCATGTCCCTGTGGATGACCCGCGAGCATGGCGTGGCGACCATCCCGGTCTCGGTGTTCTACCAGAGCCCACCGCAAGGCCAGCGCCTGGTGCGCCTGTGTTTTGCCAAACGCGAGGAGACGCTGCGACAAGCGGCTGAAAAACTATGCGTGATTTGACGGCATTGCCTGACTTGAATATCGCCCTGGTCCAGACCACCCTGGCCTGGCACGACCGCCAGGCCAACCTCGAGCATTTCGAGGGGCTGCTGGAGCAGGCCCGCGGCGCCGACCTGATCGTGCTGCCGGAAATGTTCACCACCGGTTTCTCCATGGCGTCGCAAACCCTCGCCGAGCCGGAAAACGGCCCGACCCATCAGTGGCTCCAGGCCCAGGCTGCGAAGTACAACGCTGTGATCACCGGCAGCGTGATCATCCAGGCCGCTGATGGCAGCCACCGCAACCGCCTGTTGTGGGCGCGGCCGGATGGCGAGGTGTTGCACTACGACAAGCGTCATCTGTTTCGTATGGCCGGTGAACACAATCACTACACCCCCGGCGAGCGCCAGGTGCAGTTCGAATTGAAAGGCTGGCGTGTTCGGCCGCTGATTTGCTACGACCTGCGTTTCCCGGTGTGGAGTCGGGATGCCCAGGACACTGACTTGCTGCTCTACACCGCCAATTGGCCGGGGGCGCGGCGCCAGCATTGGAACCGCTTGTTGCCGGCGCGGGCTATCGAGAACCTGTGCTACGTAGCGGCGGTGAATCGAGTGGGCACCGACGGCAAGGGCTTTGCCTACACCGGTGATAGCCAGGTGCTGGATTTCCAGGGTGAGAGCCTGCTGAGTGCGGGGGAGGCCGATGGCGTTTTCCAGGTGTGCCTGGGCGCGGCTGAACTGGCGGCGTACCGCACCAGGTTTCCGGCGAACCTGGATGCCGATAGCTTTCAGTTTGTCTGACAGACCGCTATCGGGGGCAAGCCCCTGACAGGCAACCCAAATCTGAAACTCAATAAAAAAGGCCCCTGGGATTCTCACCCAGGGGCCTTCTGTATGACGGCGAAGGTTACGCCGCTTTCGCTTCCTGCTGGCTCAACGAGCGGTTCAGTGCACTGAACAGTGCCTTGAAGCTCGCTGTGGTGATGTTTTCATCAATACCCACGCCATGCACCGGGCGTTCACCGTTCACACGCAGTTCGATATAGGCCGCGGCCTTGGCGTTGGTGCCTGCGCCGATGGCATGTTCGTTGTAGTCCATGATCTCCACCCCAATTGGCAGGCCGGCCACCAGCGCTTCCAGTGCGCCGTTGCCTTTGCCTTTCCAGTGCAGGTTGGTTTCGCCCTGGCCCTTGCCCGAGACTTCCACTTCGACAAAGCTGTTGCCGTTCTCTTCCTGCAGGCGATGGCTGACCAGCGCATACGGGGTGTTGGCTTGCAGGTATTCACGCTGCAGCAAGGCGTAGATCTGCGGTGCGGTCATCTCCAGGCCCACACGGTCGGTTTCGGCCTGGACCACCTGGCTGAACTCGATCTGCATGCGGCGCGGCAGGCTGATGTCGTATTCCTGCTCCAGCAGGTAGGCGATGCCGCCTTTGCCCGACTGGCTGTTCACGCGGATCACCGCCTCGTAGCTGCGACCGATGTCGGCCGGGTCGATCGGCAAATACGGCACTTCCCACAGCGCATCCTCTTTCTGCTGGGAGAAGCCCTTGCGGATCGCGTCCTGGTGAGAACCGGAGAAGGCGGTATGCACCAGATCGCCGACGTACGGATGACGTGGGTGTACCTGGATCTGGTTGCACTCCTCGACGACTTTACGCACGCCGTCGATGTCGGAGAAGTCCAGCTGCGGGTCGAGGCCTTGGGTGTACATGTTCAACGCCACGGTGACGAGGTCGACGTTACCGGTACGCTCGCCGTTACCGAACAGGCAACCCTCGACACGGTCCGCGCCGGCCATCAGGCCCAGCTCGGTGGCGGCTACGCCGGTGCCGCGGTCGTTGTGGGTGTGCAGGCTGATGATCACGCTGTCACGACGATTGATATGGCGACCGAACCACTCGATCTGGTCGGCATAGATGTTCGGCGTGGCGCACTCGACGGTGGCCGGCAGGTTGAGGATCATCTTGTGCTCAGGCGTCGGGTTCCAGACCTCGATCACCGCGTCACAGACTTCCTTGGCGAACTCCAGTTCGGTAGCGCTGAAAGTCTCCGGCGAGTACTCGAAGGTCCACTGGGTTTCCGGTTGCTGGGCGGCGTACTTGACGAACAGCTTGGCCGCGTTGACCGCGATGGCCTTGATGCCGTCCTTGTCCTGGTTGAACACGATGCGGCGGAACGACGGCGACGTGGCGTTGTACAGGTGCACAATGGCCTTTTTGGCGCCGCGCAGGGATTCGAAGGTGCGTGCGATCAAGTCTTCACGGCCCTGGGTCAGCACCTGGATGGTGGTGTCCTCGGGGATGTGGTTGTCTCCGATCAGGGTACGCACGAAGTCGAAGTCGGTTTGCGATGCGGCAGGGAACGACGCCTCGATTTCCTTCACGCCGACCGCGACCAGGGTCTTCCAGAAGCGCAGCTTTTTCACCGCGTCCATCGGCTCGATCAGCGACTGGTTGCCATCACGCAGGTCGGAACTGCACCAGATCGGCGCGGTGGTGATGGTTTTGGAAGGCCAGGTGCGGTCCGGGATATCGATGGTCGGAAACGCGCGGTACTTCGAAGACGGGTCTTTGAGCATGCTCATCGGGAAATCCTTTGTTGTAGGGGCCGAGAAAAGGCGGCCTGCCGTAGAACTGTTTTTAGGGATAAAACGTAAAGACGAGGCAGATCGATTCAGCCTGGCAGTCGTGCGCTGACGAGGCACAGGCTGCGGTGCTGGCGAAGCTGGATGAGGGTGTGAGAGGTTTTCATAGGCCCAACCCTAACCGCAGGGTTGAAAGATGACAAGTAGGTGCGGACGAATTGAGATAAGTTCCACTTTTTTAGCTGGATTCGAGATTTTATAGCTGTTTTTATCTCTTTGTATTTATTTTTTTGCGTAAGGTTTTGGGTTGGGGCAATCTTGCTTTTTGCAAAGACGGTTTCCCCAAGCAAGTCCGGCGGCTGAAAAAACAACCGCCGGATTGTTGATGCCAGGTGTGTTCCACACCCGTTATTGGTCAGGAAGAGGCTTGCGGTACTGGTCCACATTTAGATGGATTTGATAGTCACCGACTAGTTCGTCCGGGCTAAGACGTTTGTTTGGGTCCGGTCGTGAGCCGTTCGAGGGGTGAACCACGCTGGGGGCTCCTCTGGCGCTGTCATAGACGCCTACCCCGGGTGTGCCGGTCAGTTCCGCAATGCCCGGAACGCCCCTGCTGGTATTCATGTGTGACCTTCCTACAACAGCAATCCATTTTTCTTCCGGTGGAATTCTATTGATGAGCTTGGCGGCATAGTAATTAAGCTCTTTCTGGCGATCATTGGTGTGACGCAGATTGAGGCTGTCGGCTTCAGAACTGCGGGTGACATGCTGTGTCAGGTGTTCATGTTCCAGTCCTACTATCTTGATGCCATTTTTTTCTGCCGCTGCCAGCAATGCCGCTCGAGAAGGGGTATTGCCCAAGTATTCCGAGTTACGTGGGCGCGCAGGTATCATGTTTACATCGGCCATGGAGTAGGGGGTCAGCTGTATGCCGGGTGCGCCTTCGAGCAACAGAGTTGTCACTCCAAGCTCCCTGTACATGGGCATGTTGTTTATCAGCAGAAGATCGGTGGCAACCTGATTGTGTTGTTCGCCTAAAACCACGCCGTTGAATCTCTCGAGCTGTGACCGCATCAAGTCACTTGGTGAGGTGCCCGCTGCGTTAGCCTGGACATTCGGGCGAGGGGGTAATGCACCAGCAGCCTGGCGTTCGTAAAACGCATTCATGTCATTTCTGAACCAGCGACGAGCGGTGCCCCGGGTGCCCTGCTGGGCCGTGAAGTCGGCACCACCGGCAAACAGGTAGTCCAGGTATTCGACTGGGGGAGTAGGGCTTTGCCTTCTTTGCGCACCACGCCTGCCGCCCGACAACTCACTCTGCCTCCATTCTCCATTCCCCGTGGATTGCATATGTGCCACGTTCCTGATGGTCCTCGGCGCATCCGGCGCTGCGTTTGGGTCAACAATGCTCACCTGTCCGTACCTTGCTTTGAACGCAGAGTCGATCTGATACGGCTTGTTGATCCCTGTACTGTCGGTATAGCGGATGTACCAGTTTTCTCCCACTTGATAAATGCCATTGGCGTTTGGTCGGACGCCTCTAAGCGTGTCTTCAGGGACGGAGTAGGCGCTCAGGTCTCGCGGTGGCGTAACGGAATGCACGACGGGGCTGGGGATTGCCTGGGACGCCCTGATGCCCGCGCTGGTCGAAGGGATGGCGGGCGGGACGGGCACGCTGGGAGAGGGGGTTGCCTGGGACGCCCTGATGCCCGCGCTGGTCGAAGGGACGGCAGGCGGGACAGGCGCGCCGGGTGGTGGCGTTCCCTGGGTGAGCAGCGACCTTGCGACGGGAGCGACGGGGACGGGCGTTCCCGCCGCGCGAAACACCGGACGCAAAGGCGTGCTCGGCACATTGGGCAGGCCTGATGCAAGCGCGGTGAAGTCGGCGAAAAGGTTGACCCGGCCGCCGCGTGTGAGCAGCCCACCGGGCAAGTGCCGGGCATTGCTCTGGATGGCTTTCAGTGCCGCTCGGCCGAGCCGACTGCCCACCTTCACCCCGGTAGAAATGCCCCGGCCGATGACCGGTATGAGGTCCAGAAACAGGCTGCCCACCTCCACGCCAAACATGATCTTGTTACGCGTCGATTCGGCGTTCACTTCTGCACTGCTGGTTGACTGGAAGTCGGCTTTATCGATTAGCAGGCGGGTCTGTTGAGTGAACAATTCATCGTGGATGTCTGTTTCCATCGGCTTTAGGGTTATGGAACCGGGGAGACGTTTTCTTGCATTGTCCAGAATCTCGGCGGCTGCAAGAAGATCGGTGCCCCCACTGGTGACGACTCGGCGCGCAGCGTCCACGGATTTCTGAAAATCGTCCTTTTCCGTTGGCGATTTTCTGCTCTGGGTATAGGCTTGCCATTCTTTCTTTTCCAGCAACGTCGTCAATGCGTCCAGGTTGGGCAGTTCCCTGAACGCCAGTCCGTCGGGGGCTCCGGGGCTGTAGAGCACTACAGAAGCGTCCGTTTGATTGCCGATGACCATCACGCCGCGAACCGGTTGGCCCAACTGGAGCAGGGTGTTGGCAACAATCGTTTGTCCATCCACCTCCGCACGCTGGGCCGGGTCCGGATGATCCAGGACCGCGTTGATCCACTGTACGCCCCGCTTCAAGGTCTTGTCGGTGCTGGCATCGGCTTGGAACCCACTGGGGTTGAGTTGTGCCAGGAACGCTTCTTTCTCCATCAAGTCGGCATTGCTGGCCTTCCACGTCTTGTGTAAATCAGCCGCCGGCCCCGATTCGGCATCCGGTGCCATGCGCGTCTCCAGCAGCTTGGTGTATTCGCCACCCACATCCGCAGTGTTGACCAGGCGCTTGAGTTGTTGTGTATCGAGGGTGATCGGCCGCTTCTGATCATCTAGAACCGGTGAGCCCTTGGTGTCTTGCAGCGCCAGGGTCATGGTGGTCTCGGTGTGCTTGTGGCTTTCGCCCATTTCCCAGTGGCTTGGGTTTTTCAGGGCCAGGTCGGACAGTGGCAGGTAGGTGGTGGTCGTGGAGGGGGGGTGTGGAATGCCGGAGCGACCGAGGTGGAAACGCGTCTTGGTGACTACTTTAACCATCAGTTGATCGGCGTCCACATTGGCCTGGGGGTAAGCCTGTTTCAGCGCTTCATTCATTTGCGACGTGGCAAAGCTGGATAAGGACGGAATGTTTTCCAGCAGGGATGCGAGTTGTTCAGCGCTCTTTGTCGCTTTCCCTTCCACGTGGCTGTAGAGCAATTCTTGAGCAGGGCTGAGGTTTTTCAACCAGCCCGGCTGGCCTTTCTCGGCCAATTTCTCGTTACGCGCAAGCATGGCGTTGCTGCCGTCGACTTGTGCCGACCAGTCAGCGGCATCATCCAGGGCCGTCATGAGCGTGGGCCCCAGCGTTGGTGCGGGGCTTGATGGCCGCTGCGGGGTGAATGTCCTGGCCATCAACGCATCGACTTCCGCGCCCTGGCGCTGGAGCAGCAAATTTATCCCCTCTGCCTGCACATCCCCGGCCAGGGGCGCCACGCCTAGCATCAAGTCATCCCCCGTAGGCGGCGACGCGCGGTTTTGCAGCGAAAGCGGCAGGCTTTGCCTCAACAGCTCGGCGGCCGGCCCGCCGCTGTCGAGCCGTTGCGCCAGTGCTTCGCGTAACAGTGCCGGGGTTGCGAACTCCTCGAAACCTTCGCTGGGGGTATAGAGCACCACGGGGCCATTCTGGTCGTTGAGCTTAATCTCCCGACCGGTGGCAGGCCAGGTCGGGGTGGACGCTGAAGAGCCATCCTTGCTGGTGATCATGAACGCACCGGCGAAGGCTGCACCCTGTACTGTGCCGTCATCAATGGTGATGGGGTACACACCGGGTCTTGATCCGTCAGGCAGTTTACTTTCCCGTTCCTCTAGAGACGGGTAGCGCAGCGCGTTGTCGATCAACTCTTTACTGGCCGGGCTCAGCGTGCCGTCCATCTTGCGGATGGCTGCCAAGGTCGACAGTTGCTGTTTGTGGACCCATAGCAGTTGGTCCTGTGGCGAGGGCGAGTTCGCTGAAAGCTGGGGCGTGGTCCAGTATTCCCGAAGCGTCTGAGCGTACTCGGTGGCAATGCTCCTGGCGATGGTGTGCAGCGAGCCGGTGGGCTGGAGGACATTGGCGGCCTGATCGGGCGCTGGCTGGGTCACGAATTCGGTCCTGACCCCCGGTGTCTCGAATAGCTGTTTGCTCGGGTTGGCATAGATTTCCCGAATCGCGCGGCTCAAGGCAGTCATTATCGGCTCGGAGGATTTCAACTGTTCTACGCCGTTGTTTGACGTATAGCTATTGAACGAAACCTTGTCCGGGTCGAGGGGATTCAGTTGAGGAAACGCCTGTGCCAGCCGTGTCTGCAAAAAGCTTTTGAAATCAGGACGCTGGCGTTGCTGTGAGGCCATCTCGTCCATGAGGCCGGAGTACTGTTCATTCAGTAACTGCAGATCGCCGATCTTGAAGTGATTCGAGAGAGGGCTGCGGATGGCAGTGGCGGGATTTATGCCCGACGAGTAAGGGGCGGAGAGGCTGGCGAGTCCCCGTACGGACGAACGAGACCTGGCGGGGGCGGGTTGTGGGCCTGGGCTGTCGTTCTGGGCTGCTGGCGTAGATGATGCGGGACGAGCAGGTGGAATATCGATTTGGGGGGGCGCGGGCCTGAGGTCATAGATATGCATTAAGGAAACTCCACAAGACTTGCTTTATGTGTCCTTGTGAGCGAATTGTCCTCCCTGGGATTCGGTGTGTGGGTGGCAAGTCAAGCGATGAAGGTTCCTTCAAGAATAGGTGGGAATGGCGACGCACTGTGTCGAGTTCGGCGCCATGGTCGTTGAAAGAGGGCGGTCGTCAGTGACCGGTCTACCCGTGGGTTTTGAACGTCCAGACCGGGCTGAATGCGCTGTCGTGTATCAGGGCTGGAAGGCGCCGATAAATATCGCAGGATCGACCCGTGCGTCATTGAGGCTGATATTCCAATGCATATGCGGCCCGGTCGCACGGCCCGTCGAGCCGACCTTGCCCACCACCGTACCGCGCACCAGTTGATCGCCGACTTTTACATCGATCTTCGACATATGGCAGAACATGCTGATAAAGCCCTGGCCGTGGTCGACAAACACGGTATTGCCATTGAAGAAGTAGTTGCCGGTCAGAATCACCTTACCGTTCGCCGGCGTCTTGATCGGTGTACCGGCCGGCACGGCAAAGTCCAGGCCCGAATGAGGATTGCGCTCTTCACCGTTGAAGAAGCGGCGCACGCCAAACTTGCTCGACAGCGGCCCGTTCACCGGTTTGTCCAGCACCAGGTTGCTCGGCAGGTTCGGGCTGAAACTGCGGTAGGCCTTGAGCTGCACGGCCAACTCGCCCTCGATGCGCTTGAGCTGCGCCGGGTCGGGGTTGACCTGGCTTTTGTTCTTCAGGGTGATGCGCTGTTCCGGGTATTTCTTGTAGCCGACGATAAACGGCAGGCTGCGCCCGCCGCTGCTGATGCGCTCGTTGCCCGGCTTGACCGTCAGCGGGATGCCGACAATCGCCAGCCAGTTGTCCTGCTCCTTCACCACCAGCACGGGTTTGCCCTGGTACGTGGCTTTCGGCGCGGCAGCCGAAGGGCCGAGTTCAACCACCGCAACACCGCCGGGCACCGGCTTGTTCAAGGTACGGCTGATATAGCTGTCGGCATGAGCGTTAACGGCGAGGCATAGCAGCAACAACACACTAAAGAAACGTGGCATCAATCAATCCAATAACGAAAGGGTGACGGGGGTCAGGTGGTTATCTTCCACCCGCACCTGCAATTGGCCTTCACCGAGGCGCGCGGTGAGGCGCTGGCCGGTGTGGGTCTGTGCGGCGTTGCGGATGGCCTGGCCACGCTCGTCGAGCAAAATGCTGTAGCCACGGCCCAAGGTTGCCAGCGGGCTGACCACCTGCAACGTCTGCACCTGGCTTTGCAGTTGCAGGCGACGCGCCTTGAGGCCTTCGCGCATGGCGCGGGGCAGGCGCTCGGCAAGGCTGTCCAGGCGCTGGCGCAGCAGGGCCAACTGGCGCCCCGGATGCTGGCCGGCGAGGCGGGTTTCCAGGCGGATCAGGCGTTCGCGACGGGTATTGAGGTTGCGCTCGAAGGCGCGGCGCAGGCGCATATCCAGGTCGTCCAGGCGCTGGGCCTGCTGGCGCAGACGTTCGCCGGGGTGCCGCAGGCGCCGGGCCATGCCTTCCAGGCGCAGGCGGTCGTGGGTCAGGCGATTGCGCATCAGCATCACCAGGCGGCGGTGCAGGCTTTCGACCTGGCGCACCAGGTTACTGGCGTCGGGGGCCAGCAACTCAGCGGCCGCCGAAGGTGTGGGCGCGCGTACGTCGGCAACGAAATCGCTGATGGACACATCGGTCTCATGGCCGACCGCACTGACGATCGGCGTCACGCACGCGTCCACCGCGCGGGCCACGGCCTCTTCGTTGAAGCACCAGAGGTCTTCCAGCGAGCCGCCGCCACGGGCCAGGATCAGCGCGTCAAAGCCACGGGCATCCGCCAGCTTCAGCGCGCGCACAATCTGCGGGATCGCTTCGCGGCCTTGTACGGCGGTGGGGATCAACGTCAATTGCACCTGGGGCGCGCGACGGCGGAACACGCTGATAATGTCGCGGATCACCGCACCGGTGGGCGAACTGATAATGCCGATGCGGCGCGGGTGCGCGGGCAGCGGCACCTTGCGTTCGGCACTGAACAGGCCCTCGGCGCTGAGTTTTTCCTTCAGGGCATCGAAGGCCAGGCGCAGCGCGCCATCCCCGGCGGGTTCGACGGTATCGAGGATCAACTGGTAGTCGCCACGGCCCTCGAACAGCGAGACCTTGCCGCGCACCTTCACCGCCAGGCCATCCTTCAACGCCTGGCGG
Organism: Pseudomonas sp. NFX5; assembly: GCF_049132125.1. Lineage (NCBI taxonomy): Bacteria > Pseudomonadati > Pseudomonadota > Gammaproteobacteria > Pseudomonadales > Pseudomonadaceae > Pseudomonas > Pseudomonas sp. NFX5. The sequence goes on along the minus strand of NZ_JAFMZG010000012.1, from coordinate 150,595 downwards.
ACCCGCGCGGCGTTATTGCGAAACAGCGCACAACGCACCTGGGCGCCACTGTCCTTGAGGGTGAAGTACACATGGCCGGAGGCCGGGCGGGCGAGGTTGGAGATCTCGCCTTCGACCCAGATATTGGTGAATACGTCTTCCAGCAACACCCGCGCGCGGCCGTTGAGCTGGCTGACAGTCAGGACTTCGCGGTCCAGGCCCAAGCGGGCAAAGGGATCTTTAATCATGGGCGGCAGTTTATAGGCATTCGTGCAGGGTTTGACAGAACTGCTCCACCAACGCGCTCGGTGACTGCTGGCAGGCCAGGGCGACGGTGCTCAGGCAGTCCGGGTCGGCCAGGGGCAAAAAGTACACGTTGGCGGGGGCGATGTCCTGCATGGACTTTGGCAGCAAGGCTATACCGAAACCGGCCTGGATCAACTGCAACTGGGTGGTCTTGCGTGACATCACTCGGGCGGCCTTGGGGAAAAATCCCGCACGCATGCACAGTTCGGCCGACAGATAACTCAGGCCGCCACGCTGGGGATGGGGGATCGAGATAAACGCCTGGTCTTTCAGTTGCTCCAGTTCGATGGGCGCCTGGCTGCGTGCCAGCGCATGACTCACAGGCACGGCCAGCAGCAGGGGTTCGCTGTATAAAGGCATGACCCGCACACCTTCGCGCTGGCGCAGCACGGGTAAGCGCAGCACCCCGACTTCCAGGCGACCGTCGGCGATTTCTTCCAACTGCGCTTCGGAGGACAGTTTGCCGATATCCATCGACACCCCAGGGCAGCGCTCCAGCCAGGTGCCGATGCCTTGCAGTAAAGGCCCGCTCATCGGCACGGTGCTCGAATGGCTAAGGCGCAGCGTGCCCAATTCGCCGTTGCCCACTTGGGTCGCCATCTGGCTGGCCTTGAGCAATTCGCTCAGCAGGTTGCGCGCCCGTGGATAGAAGGCTTCACCGGCGGCAGTCAGCCGCGGCTGGCGCGCGGTGCGTTCGAACAGCGGGGTTTGCAGTTGGTTTTCCAGCTCCTTGATCTGCCGGCTCAGGGCCGATTGCGCCACGAACAAACGTTCGGCGGCGGCACTGAAGCTGCCGCTGTCGGCGATTTCGACGAAGTAACGCAGTTGGCGGGTGGAGATCACGCGTCATGCCTTTTCGAGATGGGTAGAGGGCTTTGAAGATATTAGTCGCATCCCTCACCGATGGCTAAAGTGATGGTCATCTTCAATAAGGAATTACCCATGAGCCCGGTTGAGCTGATGAGTCAGTGGTCGTTTGGTGGTATGGATTGGCTGGTGATCGGCCTGGGTGTGGTGGTGGCCTATATCGTGTTCGGCATCGCCGGTTTTGGCACGGCGCTGGTGGCGGGGCCGATCCTGCTCGTGTTTATGCCGCTGTCGAAGATCATCCCGCTGTTGGTGCTGCTGGATTTCGTCGCGGCCTTCGGCGGCCTGCTGCAAACGCGGCGTGACGTGAACAAGGCTGAGTTGCTGCGCCTGCTGCCGTGCATGGCCATCGGTTGCACCCTGGGCGTGGTGTTTCTGCTCAACCTGCATTCGGACCTGTTGCTGCTGCTGATGGGGGTGTTTATCAGCGCCTATGCGATCTACAGCCTGGCGGTGAAAACCCGGCCAACGCAGCTGGCCGCTGGCTGGTCGATCCCCATGGGCACCGTAGGCGGGTTGTTCGGTGCGTTGTTCGGCAGTGGTGGCTTTTTATATGCAATCTACCTCAACAGCCGCTTGCCCAAGGACGCGGCGCGCGCCACCCAAAGCGCGTTGATCAGCTGCAGCACGGTGGTGCGCCTGAGCCTGTTCCTGATCGCCGGGGTGTATGCTGACTGGCCGCTGCTGATGTTGGCGCTGTGCCTGCTGCCGGCGATGGCCCTGGGGCTGTGGTGTGGGCGCAGGCTGACCATGCGCATGTCCCATGAGGCTTTCGTCCGGCTGGTGACGTGGTTGGTGCTGGCCAGTGGCATTGCGTTGATTGGGCGGTACTTGAGCACTTGACCTGATTTCTTCAGGGATTAAGCTGCCGTCCTCCCGGGCCTCATCGCGGGCTTGTCCGCGATGAGGTCAGAAGCCACGCCGCAGGTCTCCCATGAACTCCCAAAGCATCCTTGTCCCGAAAATCTCCACCTTGCCTGTCCACGAACCCCGCGCCCGGGCGATCGTGCGTTGGCTGGTGCGCAAGAACATCATCAAGGAAGAACTGACCACCTGTGGCCGCACCGGCAACCGCATGGCCTATGCCCTGGCCGACGGCGCCCGCGCCGTGGTGCTGCACCCCGAGGCGCTGCCGTTCAACGAGCCGGTCAATGGCCTGGAGATCATCTACAAGCGCTGCATCTATACCCCGGCCAAGGGCTTTCTCGAAGAAGCCGGCTGCCCGGAATGCCTCAAGGAAGTCGGCGAGGCGCTGTTCGAAAGCCTGGAAGACTGGATGCCCGGCCACACCGACAACTTCACCTGCCCGCTGTGTGGGCATGAAGATGACATCAACGGTTTCCTGTTCTTGCAGGAGTGTGGGTTTTCCAACCTGGGATTCATCTTCAACAACTGGGCGGAGGCGGGGTTCAAGCAGAGCTTTATCGACGAATTCGCCGATTGGCTGGACCAAAAGATCAGCTGGGTCAAAGTCGAGCTGTAGTCCTTCTATCACTATTCCCAAATATGTCAGAGTTTTACATTGAGACCTGAGGGGTGTCTGAGTATAATGGCGCGCTTCCATTTTCCCGCTCGGGAGCCCCCGCGATGCTGCGTATCAGCCAAGAAGCTCTGACATTCGACGACATTCTCCTAGTGCCCGGTTATTCCGAGGTGCTTCCTAACGAAGTCAGTCTCAAGACCCGCCTAACCCGTGGCATCGAGCTGAATATTCCCCTGGTTTCCGCTGCCATGGACACCGTCACCGAAGCCCGTTTGGCAATCGCCATGGCTCAGGAAGGCGGCATCGGCATCATCCACAAGAACATGACCATCGAGCAGCAAGCTGCCGAAGTGCGCAAGGTCAAGCGTTACGAAGCCGGTGTGGTGAAGGATCCGATCACCATCGAAGCCGACGCTACCGTACGTGACCTGTTCGACCTGACTCGCCTGCACAACATCTCCGGCGTTCCGGTACTGCACGATGGCGACCTGGTCGGTATCGTCACCTCCCGTGACGTGCGTTTCGAGAACCGTCTTGAAGTCACCGTCCGCGAAGTGATGACGCCTAAAGAGCGTCTCGTGACTGTCAAGGAAGGCGCCGACAAGAACGACGTGCGCGAACTGCTGCACAAGCACCGTATCGAGCGCGTGCTGATCGTCGACGACAAATTCGCCCTCAAGGGCATGATGACCGTCAACGACATCGAAAAAGCCAAGGCTTACCCGCTGGCCAGCAAGGATGACCAAGGTCGTCTGCGCGTCGGCGCTGCGGTCGGTACCGGCAAAGACACCGGCGACCGCGTGGCGGCCCTGGTGGCTGCCGGTGTTGACGTGGTAGTGGTCGACACCGCCCACGGTCACTCCAAAGGCGTGATCGACCGCGTTCGCTGGGTCAAGCAGAACTTCCCTGACGTGCAGGTGATCGGCGGCAACATTGCCACCGGCGCTGCCGCCAAGGCCCTGGCCGAAGCCGGTGCCGATGCGGTCAAGGTCGGTATCGGTCCTGGCTCGATCTGCACCACGCGTATCGTCGCCGGTGTGGGCGTGCCGCAGATCAGCGCCATCGCCAACGTCGCCGCGGCCCTTGAAGGCACTGGCGTACCGTTGATCGCCGACGGTGGCATCCGTTTCTCCGGTGACCTGTCCAAGGCCATCGTTGCCGGTGCTTCCTGCGTGATGATGGGCTCGATGTTCGCCGGTACCGAAGAAGCGCCGGGCGAGATCGAACTGTTCCAGGGCCGATCCTACAAGGCTTACCGCGGCATGGGTTCGCTGGGCGCCATGTCCCAGGCGCAAGGCTCTTCCGACCGTTACTTCCAGGACTCCTCGGCAGGCGCCGAGAAGCTCGTACCGGAAGGCATCGAAGGCCGTGTGCCGTACAAGGGCACCCTGAGCGCCATCATCCATCAACTGATGGGCGGCCTGCGTTCCTCGATGGGCTACACCGGCAGCGCCGACATCGAAGAAATGCGCACCAAGCCAGAGTTCGTACGGATCACCGGCGCCGGCATGGCTGAATCCCATGTCCACGACGTGCAGATCACCAAGGAAGCGCCAAACTACCGCGTAGGTTGAGGCTTCCAGCAAAACGTTAAGTAACCGGGGCTGTTCTTTCAGCCCCGAGTTGTTTCTGATTCATTAGACGAGACTGACTTCATGGCCCTCGACATTCACGCCCACCGCATCCTGATCCTCGACTTCGGTTCCCAGTACACCCAGCTGATCGCCCGCCGCGTGCGTGAAATCGGCGTGTACTGCGAACTGCACCCGTTCGACATGGATGACGAAGCGATTCGCGAATTCGCACCGAAAGGCGTCATCCTCGCCGGTGGCCCCGAGTCCGTGCACGAAGCCAACAGCCCGCGTTGCCCGCAAGCCGTGTTCGACCTGGGTGTGCCTGTCTTTGGTATCTGCTACGGCATGCAGACCATGGCCGAGCAACTGGGCGGCAAGGTTGAAGGTTCCGAGCTGCGTGAATTCGGTTATGCCCGTGTCGACGTGGTCGGCAAGAGCCGCCTGCTGGACGGCATCGAAGACCACGTCGACGCCGACGGCCTGTTCGGCCTCGACGTGTGGATGAGCCACGGTGACAAGGTCACCAGGATGCCGGAAGACTTCCACATCCTGGCCAGCACCCCGAGCTGCCCGATCGCCGGCATGTTCAGCGACGAGCGTCGCTACTACGGCGTGCAGTTCCACCCGGAAGTGACCCACACCAAGCAAGGCGGGCGCATCCTGTCGCGCTTCATCCTCGACATCTGCGAGTGTGAAGCCCTGTGGACCCCGTCGAAAATCGCTGAAGACGCGATCGCCAATGTACGCGCCCAGGTCGGTACCGACAACGTGCTGCTCGGCCTGTCCGGCGGCGTTGACTCCTCCGTGGTCGCTGCGCTGCTGCACAAGGCCATCGGCGACCAACTGACCTGCGTGTTCGTCGACAACGGCCTGCTGCGCCTGCACGAAGGCGAGCAGGTAATGGCCATGTTCGCCGAGAACATGGGCGTCAAGGTGATCCGCGCCAACGCCGAAGAACAGTTCCTGAACAACCTGGCCGGCGAGTCCGACCCGGAGAAGAAGCGCAAGATCATCGGTCGTACCTTCATCGACGTATTCGATGCCCAGTCCAACAAACTGGACAACATCAAGTACCTCGCCCAGGGCACCATCTACCCCGACGTGATCGAGTCGGCCGGCGCCAAGAGCGGCAAGGCCCACGTGATCAAGTCCCACCACAACGTGGGTGGCCTGCCTGAGGAAATGAACCTCAAGCTGGTAGAACCGCTGCGCGAACTGTTCAAGGACGAAGTCCGCCGTCTGGGCCTGGAACTCGGCCTGCCGTACGACATGGTGTACCGCCACCCATTCCCAGGCCCGGGCCTGGGCGTGCGCATCCTCGGTGAAGTGAAGAAGGAATACGCCGACCTGCTGCGTCGTGCCGACCACATCTTCATCGAAGAACTGCGCAAGGCCGACTGGTACCACAAGGTCAGCCAGGCGTTCGTGGTGTTCCAGCCGGTTAAGTCCGTAGGCGTTGTAGGCGATGGCCGTCGTTACGCCTGGGTCGTGGCCCTGCGTGCTGTAGAGACCATCGACTTCATGACTGCCCGTTGGGCGCACCTGCCGTACGAACTGCTGGAAACCGTCAGCGGCCGTATCATCAATGAGATCGAAGGTATTTCGCGCGTTACTTATGACGTGTCGAGCAAGCCGCCGGCGACGATTGAGTGGGAATAAGCAAGGCGAGCCTGAATGGCCTGCGTTGAGTGAGTAAAAAACCTGGCCTCGGCCAGGTTTTTTATTGCCTGTCAGGCAGGAAGCCGACTTTGCAGGCTCATGCCCATATTGGTAAGGGCGCTGGACAGCTGTTCCAGCGTGGGGAACCGTATGTCATGCACGCCTGCCCAGGCCGGGCGGTCGATGTAAAAGCTGCCGTCGGCCAGCCGATTGATGGGTGTCGCAACGATGCCCCTGTCTCTGCTGTGATGCCGCAGGGTGTAGTTGCCCTGGTTTTCGTCGATCAGGTACATGCCCTTGCGAAACAGCAGTCGCTGCTGTTGCTCCAGCGTCCTGTGCACCGGCGGCGCTTCCACTTGTACGCGCAGGTCGGCATTCAAGGTGTCGAAGCTGTCACCGATGCTTTCATGACGGGGGGCGCTGTCGCGATCAATGGCGATACCGGGGTCGATACGCACCTCGTTGCCTTGCCCCGGAAAGACCTCTTCTATACGCAGCCCGATGCCTCCTTCCAGTTCACTGAGACCGGCGAACCCATTGAAGGTGTTGATGTTTCTGGCGCCGGTCAGTACCAGCCATTTACCGCCGCCGTTCAGCGCTATGTCGGCTTGGATAAGGATGTGGGCGAGGTAATTGCTCATCACCTGTTCTGAAAGATCGGCGATAGGGGTGGGGTATTTGTAATGGGCTGCGCAGTCGATAGCCTGCACGCGTATGCCATTGGCCCTGGCGGTCTTGACCAGTTCCAGTTCATTGAACTGCCCGGATGGATCAGTGCCCAGCTTGCCAAGGTAGCTTTCCAGGTCCTCCGGCATCTCGCCGGTCTGGAAGTAGTGGTTCAGATCATCCTGGGCGAAGTCGTTGAGCAGGCGCCGCATATACAGGGTTTTCACGCCCTTGCGCGCGAAGAGCGGCAAGTTGTTGATCACCAGGCGGGTGCTGCTGATACGGTCCAGGGTTTCGCCGATGACGTAGCCCGGGAGATCTTCGGGCAGGCGTTCGAGGACTTCATCGAAGGCCGTTGTCGGTTCAAAGGCGGGGATGTCCGGACGAGGTGGCAGGCGGGTCCAGGACAGTTCCTTGTAGAAGTCTTGTGCTGATTGCAGCAGTTTGCGCTGAGTTTCGCCGAAGTAGTAGGTGAAGCGGTCAATGCGGCCGAAGCGGCGGTGAACGTGGGTTTCAGTGAGGCCCATTGCCCAGCGTTTCACTTCCGGGCGGGTGGATGGCGGGGTATCGAAGGGGCTGGTCACCCTGCGCAGCGAGTGGGGTGGCGTGGTCATCGCTTGTGGCGGTGGCGGGACCTGCGAGGGGGCCGGCCCCCGGGCGCTTTTGCTGGAGTTTCCCCCGCCGCCTTTCAAGCCGTTGCTGTGGGGCACAGGTTCCCATTCGTTGAGTTCGTTCAGGCGCACCGGCAGCGCGCCGGAAAAGCCATGGGGGGTGTTCGGGTCGACAATCGCCCAATGCCCACGGCCGTTGGGGTCGGCTTCGTAGCGCACGTAATAGGCTTGATCGTTCATCAGGATGGCTTGCTGAGGCATGCCGTCGGAGGTCCGCAGGCTATAGACCTGCTGGAATTTTCCGGGGGCGGTATCCAGGTGTTCTCCTTCCAGTATCAGGTTGGCCTGGTAGGTGGCAGGTACCGCAGGCTCAGGCACCGGCGGTGCGCTGGCGGGCGCTGTGGGCGGCGTCAACTCAATGGGCTCCACTGCGAGGGTGTCGGCCGCTTCGGCGATATCGGGCATGACCCCGTCGGCTTTCAACAGTGCCAGGTTAAACAGCGTATCGATGGCACTGAATATCGCGCCCAGCTCCCCGGCGTGGCGTTCGGCCGGGGTCTTGCCGTTGATGGCCTGGTCGATGTTCAGGCCAAGATTTGCCGCACTGGCCCCCACCACCACCAACGCTACCGGCCAGCCGACCACGGCCATCGGGCCGAAGGTTTTGCCAAAGGCGTTCAGGTAGCCGATCCAGAGTTTCTTGCGCAGGTCGCCATTGCTGCGCAGGGAAAAATCCGCGTCATTGCGCATGCGCGTCTGACTCGATTGCGCCAGCCAGGTAAAGGCATCGTCCTCGATGGTCTGGTCGGCTTGATTGATCAGGCGGTGGTCCCAGGTGCCCCAGTCGACAAACAACTGGTCGAGTTGGTGGGACAGGCCCTTGTCCACCCAGTCCGGCGGCAGGGTACCCGCCAGGGCCTGGGCGGTGCGATAGATCAGCACGGGGATGAGCAGCATCTGTTTCCACGTCACGGTATCGGTGTCGTCCTGTTGCACCTGGGTCGACAGTGGAAAGTGAGCCATGAAGCGTGCGCGATTGTCCGGATGGCTGGTCTGGTTCAGCAGCCAGAAATGCAGGTCAGCTGCGGTCTCGAAACAGTGGAAGGCCTGTGACTCGCCCGGCACATAGAGGATCTGCCGGCCATCGCCGTCGACGATGCGCAGGATATCCGTGGCGATATGTCCGCCGATATCCAGCGCCGCCACACGCAGTCCGCCGGCTGAAGTGGCCTTGGCCTGCAGGTTGGACAGGGTTGGAGGCCAGCACAGATTGCTGGCCAGGGCCCGAATCACCGTCTGCAACTGCGACTTGCGGAGATGCCCGGCCTGTCGTGCTTGCAGGGCCTCGGCCAGGCAGTTGACCTTGGCCAGGGTGCGAAAATCATCAAAGTGAGCGCGCCAGAATGCATCCATGCGCGTGGTGTAGCGATCGCTGAAATTGATCGCCCAGAAGTCCTTGAGCACCGCGCTGGCGGACAGCCGCACTTCGTTATGCTGATCGAATAGCCGCGCCTCGGCACCCTCCCGATAAAAGCCACCATCACCGTCGAGCAGGTCGGCATTGTCCTGGTCATGGACCTCGAAGCGGTGAATGACCAGCTGCGTCAGCGTCATCGACGCCTGGGGTTTTTCGTTGTGGCTCCAGCCTGTGAACGTCGCCGGGTCACCGACGCCGCCGTTGAAGCGGTGCCAGTGCACGTGATCGGGATCCAGGGGCGCCAGATCGTGTTTTGCGAGAATCTCGCGGGCGGCCTCGATGGCCATCCTCTGCATGTTCGGGCACGCATCCAGCACGATGGGCGCCAGGGCCCTGAGTTGTTGCTGAGCGGCGGGGGAGGTGTCGGCAAGCGGCATGCTGCTCTCCTTAAGGGGGAAGAGCCGAGCATGCCAAGCCGTTTAGACGGGCGTTGGGTAGATAGTTAGCGCCTGGCGATATCGGAGAAGTAAAACTTATCCAACGTATGCCGCGACTCGGTGTACTCGAACTGCCGCCCGTCCTGCAAAAACGTCTGGTTGCTCACCACGATCACATGGCTCTGCCCTTCGAGGTCCAGGTGTGTCTGGTCGTCCTTGCTGCGGGGCAGGGCTTCGATGGTGCGCTGGGCGTAGCTGATCTGCAGTTGCAGGGTCTGCTCGATGAAGGCGTAGATCGACTGTTCGGCGATCGCCTGGTCCAGGCCGGGGATCAGGTCGGCGACGAAGTGGTTGATGTCGAGGATCACCCGTTTGCCGCCGATGCGCCGTACCCGTTTGATGCGCGTGATGAGGCTGCCGGGTTCGGCCTCGATGTGTTGCAACAGCGGGCCTTCAAGGGGGAGCTGGGTGAATTCGACCACTTCGGTGCGTACGTCATCGCCCAGGTCGGCGTGGGTTTCGTGGAAGCTGACGATGCCGCCGAGTTGGAACTCAATCGGGTTGGGCGAGAGCACGAAGGTGCCCTTGCCGTGGATCTTTTGCGCAAACCCTCGCTCCTGCAACTGCTCGATGGCGCGACGCACGGTGCCTCGGCTGGCCTGGTAGCTGTCCATCAATTCGGTTTCGGAAGGCAGGCGCGTGCCGCGTTGCAGGCGTTCGGTGGTGATGCTGGCAAGCAGATCGGTATAGATCTGGTTGTATTTGCTCATGGGTAGGGCTCTGTGCCGCGTTGGCGTTCAAGGCAGGAACCTTAGAGGCAGAGCGGCGGTTTGTCCATTAGACCCAAGGATTTCTGCGGCTTGCAGCGCAGTGGTGTCCTACAGGGAATAAACAAAATCAAACTCGTACAGACGAGTTGTTGCTTTAACTCGTCTGTACGAGTACTTTTGCCTTCGGCGTGCTGCCAATGACTGCCCCCCAAATAAAAAAATCAAAGTGGAAACCAAGCATGAGCCACGACTATTCCAACATTGCCCGCGAGATCCTCGAGCACCTCGGGGGCAGCGACAACCTTGAGCAAGCTGCCCACTGCGTGACCCGCCTGCGCCTGGCGCTCAAGGACCCGAGCCTGGTCAACAACAGCGCGTTGAACCAGGTCGATCTGGTCAAGGGCTCGTTCTTCACCGGCGGTTTGTTCCAGGTGGTGATCGGCCCCGGCGAAGTGGAAAAGGTCTACGCCGCCCTGCGCGAACAGACCGGCCTCGCTGCCGCCACCATCGCCGATGTGAAGAAGAAGGGCGCCGACAAGACCAACGCCATGCAGCGCCTGGTGCGGGTGTTCTCCGATGTGTTCATGCCGATCCTGCCCGCGTTGATCATCGCCGGCCTGCTGATGGGCGTGAACAACCTGATGGGCGCCAAGGGCATGTTCATCGAGGGCCAGACGCTGCTGGAGGCCTACCCGAACCTGGATGGCCTGTGGAGCCTGATCAACCTGATGGCCAACACCTCGTTCGTGTTCCTGCCGGCGTTGGTGGGCTGGTCGGCGGCCAAGCGCTTTGGCGGCAGTGAAATCCTCGGCATCGTGCTCGGCCTGATGCTGGTGCATCCCGATCTGCTCAATGCCTGGAACTACGGCAAGGCGGTTGCCGGGCTCGACGGCCAGAGCCTGCCGTACTTCGATATTTTCGGTTGGTTCAAGATCGAGAAAGTCGGCTACCAGGGGCAGATCCTGCCGATCCTGATGGCGGCGTATGTCATGAGCGTCATCGAGAAATGGTTGCGCGCTCGCGTACCCAACGCCATTCAATTGCTGGTCGTGCCGATCACCACCATCGTCGTCACCGGCGTGCTCGCGTTGGCGATCATCGGCCCGGTGACCCGTCACCTCGGCATCCTGATCACCGAAGGCGTGGTCACCCTGTTTGACCTGGCGCCGATGGTCGGCGGAGCGATTTTCGGCCTGCTGTACGCGCCGCTGGTGATCACCGGCATGCACCACATGTTCCTCGCCGTGGACCTGCAATTGATCTCCACCCAGGGCGGCACGTTTATCTGGCCGATGATCGTGATGTCCAACCTGGCCCAGGGCAGCGCCGCGCTCGCGGTGTTCTACACCACCCGCAATGCGCGGGATAAAAGCATGGCCTCGACCTCAGCGATTTCCGCGTACTTCGGCATCACTGAACCGGCGATGTTCGGGGTGAACCTGCGCTTCAAGTTTCCGTTTTACGCGGCCCTGGTGGGCTCGGCGCTGGGCAGCATTTTCCTGTCGCTGAACAAGGTGCAGGCGTCGGCCATCGGGGTGGGTGGCTTGCCTGGGTTTATTTCGATCGTGCCGAGTGCCATTCCGATGTTTGTGATTGGGATGGTGGTCGCGATGGTGGTGCCGTTTGTTCTGACCTGTGCGTTGAGCATGAAGATTGTTCGGCCGGGTTATCGCGTCGTCTGATCGACCGCTATCGGGGGCAAGCCCCCTCCCACATTTGACCGCGCTCACAATTCTACTGAAGGAACCCACCATGCAAGACTGGCAACACTCGGTGATCTACCAGATCTACCCCAAGAGCTTCCACAGCCACGCGGGTAACGCCACCGGTGACCTGCTGGGCATCGTGGACAAACTCGACTACCTCCAATGGCTGGGCGTGGATTGCCTGTGGATCACCCCGTTCCTGCGCTCGCCGCAACGGGACAACGGCTACGACATCAGCGACTACTACGCCATCGACCCCAGCTACGGGACCATGGCCGACTGCGACCTGCTGATCAGCGAAGCGGCCAAGCGTGGCATCAAGCTGATGCTCGACATTGTGGTCAACCACACCTCCATCGAACATGAGTGGTTCCAGCAGGCGCGTAGCAGCCTCGACAACCCCTACCGCGACTTCTACATCTGGCGCGACCAGCCGAACAACTGGGAATCCAAGTTCGGCGGTTCGGCCTGGGAATACGAGGCGCAAACCGGCCAGTACTTCCTGCACCTGTTCGACCACACCCAGGCCGACCTCAATTGGGACAACCCCCAGGTGCGTGCCGAGGTGTTCAAGTTGATGCGCTTCTGGCGTGACAAAGGCGTGGGCGGTTTCCGCCTGGACGTGATCAACCTGATCTCCAAGCCCGCCGATTTCCCCGAAGACAACAGCGACGGCCGCCGCTTCTACACCGACGGCCCGAACGTGCATGAATACCTGCAGGAGATGCACCGCGAAGTATTTGAAGGCCATGACCTGATCAACGTCGGCGAGATGTCGTCCACCAGCCTTGAACATTGCATTCGCTACTCGCGGCCAGAGTCGAAAGAGCTGTCGATGACCTTCAACTTTCATCACCTGAAAGTCGATTACCCGAACCTGCAGAAGTGGGTGAAGGCTGACTTCGACTTCCTGCAACTCAAGCAGATCCTCTCCGACTGGCAACTGGGCATGCAGGCCGGTGGCGGCTGGAACGCGCTGTTCTGGTGTAACCACGATCAACCCCGGGTGATCTCGCGGTTTGGTGACGACGGTGAGCATCGCGTGGTCTCGGCCAAGATGCTCGCCACCGCGCTGCACTTCCTCCAGGGCACGCCGTTCGTGTACCAGGGCGAAGAACTGGGCATGACCAATCCGGGCTTCGACAGCATCGATCAGTACCGCGATGTGGAGACCCTGAACATCTTCCGCCTCAAGCGCGATGCCGGTGAATCCGAAGCGGCGAGCATGGCGGCGATCATGCAGAAGTCCCGCGACAACGGCCGTACGCCCATGCAGTGGAACGCGCAGCCGAATGCGGGTTTCAGCACCGGCGAGCCCTGGATCGGCCTCCCGGCGAATGCCGCGCAGATCAACGTTGAACACCAGCGCGACGATCCCGACTCCGTGTTGCATCACTACCGCGCACTGATCGCTCTGCGCCGCCACGAACCGCTGATTCAAGAGGGGGTTTACCGCCAACTGCTGCAAGACCATTTGCAGGTCTGGGCGTACCTGCGCGAAGGCCACGGTGAGCGCCTGCTGGTGCTGAACAACTTCTACGGCCAACCCTGTGAGATCCAACTGCCTGGCGACGTGATCGGCGCCGCGACCGAGCAACGCCTGCTGATCAGCAACTACCCGGACTGCCCGCCACGCACGGCCACGGTGACTTTGCGCCCGTACGAATCCTTTGTGCTGCACCTGAAGGACTGAACCTGGAACGCCCGTAGCTGCTACGGGGAGCGCAGGGGGCTTCAAAAAACATAATAAAAATATCGGAGTGCTTCATGAAAACAACAATAAAGCTGGGCCTCGTTGCATCCTGCCTGAGTCTGCCATTCGGCGCGCAGGCCCTGGAATTTGCCGGTTACTTGCGCAGCGGCGCGGGGACGTCGACAGGCAGTGGCAAGCAGCAGTGTTTCCAGTTGCCGGGGGCGCAAACCAAATACCGACTGGGCAACGAATGCGAGCAGTATGCCGAGCTGGAACTGCGTCAGGACCTGCTGACCCTCGACGACGGCTCGGTGCTCAGCGTCGACGCCATGGCATCGCTGTACAACCAATACGACCGCGCTCTTAAATTCCAGGGCGAAGACAACGGCTCGGCGCGCATGCCGCAGATGTATGCGCAGTGGTCGAACCTGCCAGCCCTCAATGGCGGTTCGCTGTGGGCCGGTCGGCGTTACTACAAACGCAATGACATCCATATTTCCGACTTCTACTACTGGAACCAGAGCGCCACCGGCGGCGGAATCGAGGACGTGCTGATCGGCGACCTCAAGTACAGCTACGCCATTTCGCGCAAGGACAACCTGTACCAGAAGGAATACGCCACCCGTCACGACTTCAACGTCGCGGGCTTCAAGACCAACCCCGGCGGCGAGCTGGAGCTGGGCTTGAGCCATATCGAAAAGGCCGGTGGGCGTGACACCCACAGCGGCTGGGCACTCACCGCGCAGCATGTGCAAAAACCCTTCCTGGGCGGCAAGAACAAATTCGCTTTGCAGTACGGCGAAGGCCCCGGCACCGGCCTGGGCTACACCGGCAATACCTTCCTGGATAACAGCAGCAAAAGTTATCGCGCCGTGGAGTTCTTCGACTGGCAGGTGACCCCGCGTTTTGGAGGGCAGATCGAGGCGGTGTACCAGAAGGATATTCGCCCCGGCAGCCAGGACCAGACCTGGATGTCCATCGGCGTACGCCCCGCGTATGCGATCAGCGAACAATTCAAACTGGTCACCGAGCTTGGGCATGATCAGGTCGATGCCACCGGCGGCACGCGCAAGCTGAGCAAATTTACCTTCGCCCCGACCTGGTCGCCCAACGGCCCGGATTTCTGGGCGCGGCCGGAAGTGCGGTTGTACTACACCTATGCGACCTGGAACGAAGCGGCCAAGCGTGCAGCGAATGAACTGGCGGCGGGTTCGGCGTTGTCCGACACCGGCGCCTATGGCACCGCGCGGCATGGGTCGAACGTGGGCGTGCAGGTTGAATACTGGTGGAAATAAGTCATCCATGGGATAGGCATCCACCCAAGGATCTTTACAGAACAAAACAGCAGGTGACGTCATGACCGCAACTCAACCCCTGGAATTGCTGGCGCCCTTGTCCGGCGTGCTGCTGGCACTGGACAAGGTGCCTGACCCGGTGTTCGCCAGCCGCATGATCGGCGACGGCCTGTGCATCGATCCCACCTCGCAGACCCTGTGTGCGCCCCTGGCCGGGGTGATCAGCAATATCCAGGACAGTGGGCATGCGGTCAGCGTCACCGACGACAACGGCGTGCAGGTGCTGATGCATATCGGCCTGGACACCGTGAGCCTGGCGGGCAAGGGCTTCACCCGCCTGGTCGAGGAAGGCCAGCGGGTGGAGGCCGGGCAAGCCTTGATCGAATTCGATGCCGACTATGTGGCACTCCACGCACGCAGTTTGCTGACCTTGATGCTGGTGGTCAGCGGCGAGCCGTTCACGCCATTGGCAAGCGGCCTGGTGGAATTGGGCCAACCGGTGTTGCAGGTTGCGCCCGGCAACCGGGTAGAGGAGGCCGATGAGGAGGAGGGCGATGCACGCTTCTCAAAACCGTTGACCTTGCCCAACACCAACGGTTTGCACGCGCGCCCGGCCGCCGTATTGGCCCAGGCGGCGAAAGGATTTAACGCGAGCATTTACCTGCACAAGCAAACCCAGAGTGCCAACGCCAAGTCGCTGGTGGCGATCATGGCGCTGCAAACCGTACAGGGCGATACCTTGCAAGTGAGTGCGGCCGGTGACGACGCCGAGGCGGCGATCCAGGCGCTGGTCGCGCTGTTGCTTGAAGGCTGCGGCGAGGCCATCGCGGCACCGGCTGCACAGGTTGAAACGCCGGTGCCGGTATCGTCTGCGACGCTGCTGCGAGGCGTTTGCGCATCGCCGGGATCGGCGTTCGGCCAGGTGGTCCAGGTTGCTGAGCCCGAGCTGAAGGTGACTGAACAGGGGGCGGGAGAAACCTTCGAACGTGCTGCTTTGGCGCGTGGCCTGTTGGCTGCAACCGAAGCGCTGCAAGCCCTGCAAACCCAGGCGGCAGGCAGTGCCCAGGCGGAGATTTTCCGTGCCCATCAGGAATTGCTCGAAGACCCGACGCTGCTGGAACAAGCCGATGGCCTGCTGGCCGAAGGCAAGAGCGCCGCGTTCGCCTGGAACAGCGCCACGGTTGCCACCGCCCAGCTGTTCCAGAACCTGGGCAATGCCCTGTTGGCCGAACGTGCGGCGGACCTGGCGGATGTCGGCCAGCGTGTGCTGAAGCTGATCCTCGGTATTCAAGACCGCGCCTTGGAACTGCCCGACCGCGCGATCCTGGTCGCCGAGCAACTGACGCCTTCGCAAACCGCCAGCCTCGATCCCCAAAAGGTGCTGGGGTTTGTCACCGTCGGCGGCGGGGCGACCAGCCATGTCGCGATCCTGGCGCGGGCCTTGGGCCTGCCTGCCATATGCGGGGTCGGGCTTGAAGTGCTGGCGCTGGCCAATGGCAAACAGGTCCTGCTCGATGCCGACAAGGGCGAGCTGCACCTGGACCCCAACCTGGCCGAGATCGAACAGCTGGAAGCTGCGCGTAAGCAGCACGTGCTGCGACGTCAGCGTGATGTGGCGCAGGCGTCAGTGCCGGCGATTACCCGCGACGGCCATCACGTCGAGGTGAGCGCCAACGTCGCTTCGTTGCAGGAAGTGGAGCAATCCCTGGCCCTCGGGGGCGAAGGCGTCGGCCTGCTGCGCTCGGAGTTTTTGTACCTGGATCGCAATCGCGCCCCAAGCGTGGATGAGCAGGCCGCCACCTACAGCGCCATCGCCCGTGCCCTGGGCACCGAGCGCAATCTGGTGGTGCGCACCCTGGACGTCGGCGGCGATAAACCCCTGGCGTACGTGCCGATGGACAGTGAAACCAACCCGTTCCTGGGCCTGCGCGGTATACGCCTGTGCCTGGAGCGCCCGGAGCTGTTGCGTGAACAGTTGCGCGCGATCCTCGCCAGTGCCGGGCTGGCACGCCTGCATATCATGTTGCCGATGGTCAGCCTGCTGTCGGAGCTGCACCTGGCCCGCCAGATTATGGAGGAAGAAGCCCAGGCCCTTGGGCTCAGCGCGTTGCCCAAACTGGGCATCATGATCGAGGTGCCGTCGGCGGCCCTGATGGCCGATGTGTTTGCGCCCCATGTGGATTTCTTCTCCATCGGCACCAACGACCTGACCCAATACACCCTGGCCATGGACCGTGATCACCCGCGCCTGGCCAGCCAGGCCGACAGCTTTCACCCGGCGGTATTGCGCCTGATCGCCACCACCGTCACGGCCGCCCATGCCCATGGCAAGTGGGTGGGCGTATGCGGCGCACTGGCGTCCGAAGCCCTGGCGGTGCCGGTGTTGCTCGGGCTGGAGGTGGATGAACTGTCGGTCAGTGTGCCGCTGATCCCTACCATCAAGGCCACCGTGCGCGGGCTGGACCTGGCCGGCTGCCAGACCATTGCCCGTCAGGTACTGGGCCTGGAAGAGGCCGTCCAGGTACGCGAGGCCTTGCGCCTCTACCACGCGGCCACCGTTGAAACCTCACCTGTCGTGGAGCACTGAGCATGTTCGAGAAATTGCAGCGGGCGTTCTGGAAAGCCCTGACCCCGGATTTGATTGCCGAGACGGTGGCGGTGCCGACACAGGGGCTGTTGTCGGCCGAGGTGCTGAGTGCGCTGGGCGGTGCGAATAACCTCAGGTCGCAGCAGCGTGTGGCGCTGACGCGGGTGCGGGTGCAATTGCAGGATGCGGGGCGGTTGGATGAGGCGGCGTTGAAAGCGGCGGGTGTGGCGGGCGTGATGGTGTTGGCGGGAGGAGTGGTCCACCTGATCACCGGCCTCTGATCCATGTAGCGATCAAAAGGTGGTGTCTGAAATGTTGCGGTCAGAGTTGCGGAGTGTCTTCCGGCGGCTTGGTTTTATCCACACCCGGCACATGCAGATTACCTTCCACCACCTGGTTACCCTCCAGCTGCGGCTGGGTCACCCAGGTCAGGATGTCGTAGTAGCGCCGGATGTTCGCCACGAAGTGCACCGGCTCGCCGCCCCGGGCGTAGCCGTAGCGGGTCTTGCTGTACCACTGCTTCTGCGACAGGCGCGGCAGCATCTTCTTCACGTCCAGCCACTTGTTCGGGTTCAGGCCTTCCTTCTTCGCCAGGATTCGCGCGTCGTCCAGATGGCCGGTGCCGACGTTATAAGCGGCGAGGGCGAACCAGGTGCGGTCGGGCTCGGCGATCTTGTCGTCCAGCTCGTCCTTGATCTTGGCCAGGTACTTGGCGCCGCCCATGATGCTTTGCCTGGCATCCAGGCGATTGGACACGCCCATGGCCTGGGCGGTGTTCTGGGTCAGCATCATCAGGCCGCGCACGCCGGTCTTTGAGGTGACCGCCGGTTGCCACAGCGATTCCTGATAGCCGATAGCCGCAAGCAGGCGCCAATCGACTTTTTCTTCCTTGGCGTAGGCGCGAAAGTGCTTCTCGTATTTGGGCAACCGCTGCTGCAAATGCTGGGCGAAGGTGTAGGCGCCGACATAGCCGAGTACATCGACGTGCCCGTAATAGCGGTCTTTAAGGCGTTGCAGGGTGCCGTTCTTTTCCACCTTGTCCAGGTAGCTGTTGATTTCGTTGAGCAGGCTGTTGTCGTCGCCGGCGGCCACGGCCCAGCTCTGGTTGCTGGCATTGCCGAGGTCGAACGCCACCCGTACGTTGGGGAAGTACACCTGGTTCATCGCCACTTCGTTGGAGTCCACCAGGGTCAGGTCGATTTGCCCCTCGTCCACCATGCGCAGCAGGTCGACCACCTCGACGGCATCGGATTCTTCGTATTCGATGGCCGGGTTCTGCTTCTTAAGCGCGGCCAGTTGTTCGGCGTGGGTGCTGCCCTTGAGCACCATGATCTTCTTGCCCACCAGGTCCGCCGCGTTCGTCGGGCGTGACTGGCCGTTGCGGTAGATGATCTGCGGGGTGACTTCCAGGTAAGGGTGGGAGAACCGCACCTGTTGCTGGCGTTGCTCACTGCTGACCAGGCCGGCCGCGGCGAGCACCGGGCCGTTGGGTTTGCCCAACTGGCCGAACAGGTCGTCGAGGTTGTCGGCGGTCTCGATTTCCAGCTTCACGCCCAGGTCATCGGCAAAACGCTTGACCAGTTCGTATTCGAAACCGGTTTCACCGTTGCGGTCCTGGAAGTAAGTCGCCGGGCTGTTTCGGGTAATCACCCGCAATACGCCATCCTCCTTGATTCGCTCGAGCGTGCTGGGTTTATCAACACAGGCGCTGAGCATCAGGAAGAGTCCGGTGACGATGAGCCATCTGGCGCATCGCGGGCGCAAAGCAGTTGGGGAGAACATCTGCGCAGTATACGCAAACGGCCCACGGCGCCATATCTCGACAGCGGCGGACTTGTCTGCTAGCGCCGCCAAAACTGTGCTGCAGCCCGCAGAAACGTGGCTTGGCGCCCGATTGTGACGGTTAAAATAACTGCGCGGAATGCCTTGGATAACGCCCCGATAGCGTGCAAACCGTGTTAACTGACGTTCGGCAGCCGCCAGCGGTGCCGTTTCGGGTGCCGTTGGCGATGGTTTACGCTAGAATGCACGGCCTCAAAGCACACCCCTTCCCGAGGCTGTCCCGAAGATGTTGATCCTGCGCGGCGCTCCTGCCCTTTCTGCCTTTCGCCACAGCAAACTCCTTGAACAACTGAGCCAGAAGGTTCCAGCGGTTACAGGCCTGTATGCTGAATTTGCTCACTTCGCCGACGTTACCGGCGTCTTGACCGCCGACGAACAGCAAGTGCTCGCACGCCTTCTGAAGTACGGCCCAAGCGTTCCCGTTCAAGAGCCGACCGGCCGCTTGTTCCTGGTTCTGCCACGGTTCGGCACCATCTCGCCCTGGTCGAGCAAGGCCAGCGATATCGCCCGCAACTGCGGCCTGGAGAAGATCCAGCGCCTGGAGCGTGGTATCGCGTTCTACGTCGAAGGTGGGTTCAGCGACGCCGAGGCCGAGCTGATCGCCAGCAGCCTGCACGACCGCATGACCCAGATCATCGTCAGCCAGCTGGAACAGGCTGCCGGCCTGTTCAGCCACGCCGAACCCAAGCCGCTGACCGCGATTGACGTGCTGGGCGGTGGCCGCGCTGCGCTGGAGAAGGCCAACACCGAGCTGGGCCTGGCCCTGGCCGAAGACGAGATCGACTACCTGGTCAACGCCTTCACCGGCTTGAAGCGCAACCCCCACGACATCGAACTGATGATGTTCGCCCAGGCCAACTCCGAGCACTGCCGTCACAAGATCTTCAACGCCAGTTGGGACATCGACGGCGAGAGCCAGGAAAAAAGCCTGTTCGGCATGATCAAGAACACCTACGTGATGCACAGCGAAGGCGTTCTGTCGGCGTATAAGGACAACGCCTCGGTGATCGTCGGCTCGGTTGCCGGCCGTTTCTTCCCGGACCCTGAAACCCGCCAGTACGGCGCGGTGCAGGAGCCGGTGCACATCCTGATGAAGGTCGAGACCCACAACCACCCGACCGCGATTGCCCCGTTCCCGGGCGCAGCCACCGGTTCCGGCGGCGAGATCCGCGACGAAGGTGCCACCGGCCGTGGCGCCAAGCCAAAGGCCGGCCTGACCGGTTTCACCGTGTCCAACCTGCAGATCCCGGGCTTCGAACAGCCATGGGAAGTGCCGTACGGCAAGCCTGAGCGCATCGTGACGGCGCTGGACATCATGATCGAAGGCCCGCTGGGCGGCGCCGCGTTCAACAACGAATTCGGGCGTCCGGCGCTGACCGGTTATTTCCGTACTTTCGAACAGTCCATCACCACCCCCCGTGGCGATGAAGTGCGCGGCTACCACAAGCCAATCATGCTGGCTGGCGGCATGGGCAACATCCGTGAAGAACACGTCAAGAAAGGCGAGATCCTGGTCGGCTCCAAGCTGATCGTGCTCGGCGGCCCGGCAATGCTGATCGGCCTGGGCGGCGGCGCGGCTTCCTCCATGGCCACCGGCACCAGCTCGGCAGACCTCGACTTCGCTTCCGTACAGCGCGAAAACCCTGAGATGGAACGCCGCTGCCAGGAAGTCATCGACCGTTGCTGGCAGTTGGGTGACAAGAACCCCATCAGCTTTATCCACGACGTCGGCGCCGGCGGTTTGTCCAACGCCTTCCCGGAGCTGGTCAACGATGGCGACCGCGGTGGCCGCTTCGAACTGCGCAACATTCCAAACGACGAGCCGGGCATGGCCCCGCACGAAATCTGGAGCAACGAATCCCAGGAACGTTACGTACTGGCGGTCGGCCCTGAAGACTTCGCGCGCTTCCAGGCCATCTGCGAACGCGAGCGTTGCCCGTTTGCCGTGGTCGGCGAAGCCACTGCCGAGCCGCAACTGACGGTCACCGACAGCCACTTCGGCAACAGCCCGGTGGACATGCCCCTCGAAGTGCTGCTGGGCAAGGCCCCGCGCATGCACCGTTCGGCGGTACGTGAAACCGAGCTGGGCGATGATTTCGACCCAAGCGCCCTGGACCTGGCCGACAGCATCGAACGTGTGCTGCACCACCCGGCCGTGGCGAGCAAAAGCTTCCTGATCACCATCGGCGACCGCACCATCACCGGCCTGGTGGCCCGTGACCAGATGGTCGGCCCATGGCAGGTGCCGGTGGCCGACGTTGCCGTCACCGCCACCAGCTTCGACGTCTACACCGGTGAAGCCATGGCCATGGGCGAGCGTACGCCGCTGGCCCTGCTGGACGCCCCGGCGTCGGGCCGCATGGCCATTGGTGAAACCCTCACCAACATCGCCGCGTCGCGCATCGGCAAGCTGTCCGACATCAAATTGTCGGCCAACTGGATGTCCGCTGCCGGTCACCCCGGTGAAGATGCGCGTCTGTACGACACCGTAAAAGCGGTCGGCATGGAGCTGTGCCCGGAACTGGGCATCACCATTCCGGTGGGCAAGGACTCCATGTCCATGGCCACCCGTTGGAACGATGAAGGCGTGGACAAGAGCGTCACCTCGCCGCTGTCGCTGATCGTCACCGGCTTTGCGCCGGTCACCGACATCCGCCAGACCCTGACCCCGCAACTGCGCATGGACAAGGGCACCACCGACCTGATCCTGATCGACCTCGGCCGTGGCCAGAACCGCATGGGCGCCTCGATCCTCGCGCAAACCCACGGCAAGCTTGGCAAACAGGCGCCGGACGTGGATGACGCCGAAGACCTGAAAGCCTTCTTCGCCGTGATCCAGGGCCTCAACGCCGACGGCCACCTGCTGGCTTACCACGACCGTTCCGACGGTGGCCTGCTGACCAGCGTGGTCGAGATGGCCTTCGCCGGTCACTGCGGCCTGAACATCGTGCTCGACAGCGTTGCCGAGGACGCCTCTGAAATCAACGGCATCCTCTTCAACGAAGAGTTGGGTGCAGTGATCCAGGTTCGCCAGGACGCAACCCCGGACGTACTCGCACAGTTCAGCGCCGCTGGCCTGGACGACTGCGTGGCGGTGATCGGCCAGCCGATCAACAACGGCGAGATCAACATCTCGTTCAACGGCGACACCGTGTTTGCCGGCCAGCGCCGCTTGCTGCAACGCCAGTGGGCCGAGACCAGCTACCAGATCCAACGCCTGCGTGACAACGCCGACTGCGCCGGGCAGGAATTCGACGTGATCCTGGAAGAAGACAACCCGGGCCTGAGCACCAAGCTCAGCTTCGACGTCAACCAGGACATCGCCGCGCCGTACATCAAGAAAGGCATCCGCCCACAGGTTGCCGTGCTGCGTGAGCAGGGCGTCAACGGCCAGGTGGAAATGGCGGCCGCGTTCGACCGCGCCGGCTTCAATGCGATCGACGTGCACATGAGCGACATCCTCGCCGGTCGCGTTGACCTCAATGAGTTCAAGGGCCTGGTGGCCTGCGGTGGTTTCTCCTACGGCGACGTATTGGGTGCAGGCGAAGGCTGGGCCAAGTCGGCCCTGTTCAACAGCCGTGCCCGCGACGCGTTCCAGGGCTTCTTCGAGCGCAACGACAGCTTCACCCTGGGTGTGTGCAACGGTTGCCAGATGATGTCCAACCTCCACGAGCTGATCCCGGGGAGCGAGTTCTGGCCGCACTTCGTGCGTAACCGCTCGGAGCAGTTCGAAGCCCGCGTCGCCATGGTGCAGGTGCAGGAATCCAACTCGATCTTCCTGCAAGGCATGGCCGGTTCGCGCATGCCGATCGCCATCGCCCACGGTGAAGGCCATGCCGAGTTCGAAAGCGAAGAAGCCTTGCTCGAAGCCGATCTGTCCGGCTGCGTGGCCATGCGTTTCGTCGACAACCACGGCAAGGTCACCGAAAGCTACCCGGCCAATCCGAACGGCTCGCCGCGCGGGATCACCGGCCTCACCAGCCGCGACGGTCGCGTGACCATCATGATGCCGCACCCGGAGCGCGTGTTCCGCGCCGTGCAGAACTCGTGGCGCCCGGAAGAGTGGAACGAAGACGGCGCGTGGATGCGCATGTTCCGCAACGCCCGCGTGTGGGTGAACTAAGGCGGTGTACAAGCTTGCCTTCTTTGTGCCCGACAGCCATGTGGAGACGGTGAAAGCCGCCGTCTTCGCCGCTGGTGGCGGGCGCATCGGCGACTACGACAGCTGCGCCTGGCAAGTGCTGGGCCAGGGCCAGTTTCGCGCGTTGGACGGCAGCCAGCCGTTTATCGGGCAGGTTGGCCAGGTTGAGGTGGTTGAAGAATGGAAGGTCGAGCTGGTGGTGACCGATGAGTTGATCAACGCAGTGGTCGCCGCGTTGAAGCTCAGCCACCCCTATGAGACACCGGCTTATGAAGTGTGGTCGTTGGCGGATTTCTGATCCGCCCGCTGTAGAAACAAGAAACCCGCTGGGCCAGTTTGGCCAGCGGGTTTTTTTGTGGGTGCTCATGAATCCGGTGTCAAAGCCTCAATGGCTCAGGGCGCGGGGGTCAACCCGACTTCTGCCTTCAATGCACTGATCAACATGTTTTCGTAGCTGAACCGCTTGCCCTGCATCGGCTCCCAGCGGTCGACATAAAACAGGCCATTGTGGTCGACCTTGATCGGCGTCGACACGATTTCCCCGGTGCGCGAACGATGCAGCAGGATGTTCTGCGAGGGCGACGGGCGTTCGATCAGGAACAGGCCGGGCCGGCTCAGGCGTGTCCTGTCCACCGCTACGAAGGGCGCCGGGGCTTTGGTGCCGGCAACCCCGGCGTCGAGGATCAAGTCGCTGCGCAAGGCCCTGGTGTAAGGGCTGATGCCTTCGGAAACGGTCTCCCAGGCCCCCGCTCGAATGTTCCGGGCCAGGGCCGGGGCGGTGTCCCGCACATGCAGGCTGACCGCGCCCTGGAGTTCCGCGAGGCCAGGCACGCTCAGGTGGGTGTTGGTGTGCGCGCTGCCCACGAAGGCCACCCACTTGTGGGGCCCGTGTGCGGCCTGGTCGGCGTCGATGACCTTGGAGGCGAAGTAACTGAACAGCTGGTTGCGTGAGACATCCGCGTCCCCCAACCCCTTGATGTGGTAACTGGCGGTGCAGTCCAGGGCGCGAATGCGCATGCCGTGCCTTGCCGCGATCTGGATCACTTCGGTGTAGGTATCGCTGCCTTTGTAGCCCGGCATATGGCCCCGATCCAGCTGGGTGAGGTAGCGCTTGAGGTTGTCCGGCAGCCGTTGTGTCTGCACAAATAAATCCAGCTCGTGCTGGTGCATATCGGTCAGCAGATGCTCCACGTACAGCGTCTTGAACTCCAGATCCTTGAGGGTTCCCAGGTAGTCGCGCAGCAGGCGTTTGCTCGATTGCGCGTTATGCCCTTCACCGATCACCAGGCCCGAAAACTCGCTGTGACGGATTTTCTCCAGCAACGCCTCCGGAGTTTTTGGCAGGCCCAGCACGGCCGGCTCGGGCCGGGCTGGCGGCACGTGGCTGGCCAGGTACGTGTCGGCATCCGCACTCAGGCGCGCACGGGTATCCACAAACGCCCTGAAGGCTTCCTGATGCTCCGGATTCTGCGGGAAGTAGCGCGTGTCCAGGCCATGCCGTGTGCTGGTCTGCCGGGCGATGCTCTCGCGGAGCGGGACGGCAATGTCGTATTCGCTGTAATGCGCGGCGGCCGCAGGCGCAGTACTGGGCGATGCTGCCGGTTCGGGGGCTTTGTACGGGGTCCGCATGGCCAATCGGTAATCGCCCCTGGCCAGCGCTTCACCCGCCACGGGGGTGTCGATCCACACGCCCACGGGTTGGTCCGTACCCACATCCACCACGCGCAGCGCGACCGCGTCCTGCAGGTCCGCCAGGCCAGGCGTTTGCTCGAAAGTACGCAGCCGGGAATGATCCACCAGGGCCACCCAGCGTTCATCCTGCTCGTCGAGGGCATCGGCCTGAATGGCTTTGTGGGAGTAATAGTTTCTGATGCTGTTGCCGCGTGGCGTCGTCGGTGGGGTGTCGCCCATTTGCAGGGCGTCGTCCAGCAAGTACGAGGTTGAGGCATCCAGGGCCTTGATCTTCACGCCCTTTTCCTGAGCCTTGCGTACCAGGGCGACGTAGGAGTACTCGGCGTTGTCGGCCAAGCCAAAGGCTTTGTCGACGGTCTTCAGGTGCCGCTCGATGTGCTGCCAGGATTTTCCGCTGTTGAGCTTCTCCAGTTTTGGACGAAACACATCACCGGGCAGGTACTCGATATAAAGGTGTTTGAAACCCTTGCTGATCAACGCGTCCATGTGTGTGACCAGCAGCTGTTTACTGGCAATGGAGCCGGGCACCGCGCCAATGACCAGGTTCTTGTTACCGCTGAAGGCATCGCTGGCGATCAGTTGTGCAAACGACGTGCTGGCGTCCAGGGCCGGAAGCTCGGCGCGGGCCGGCAACGGGTCAAGGGTCTTGAAAAAGTCCTTGGCGTCGGTGGCCAGGCGTTCGGCCTGTTGCAGGTAAGCGGTGCGAAGGGATTTGAGTTCAATGGCGGCGCTTCCCAGGATCACGTCTTGCGAGCCGAAATCCCACTCCGACCGCAGCAGTATCCCGGTGCGCACATCCGGGTCGAGCACCAGTTCCAGTTTGTTGGCGTACTTTGCCGGCATCTCATAAGGCTTGAGCGGCTCCGGTGTGTCGGGCAATTTTTCATACTTGGGCGCGCCACCGGTGACGCCGGTGCGGCGCCAGACGCCTTGTGCATCGGGCGCGGCCACGCGAGTCGTGGAGATCAGTTTGCCGGTAGGCGGATCGAGTCGGTACAACAAATAACGTCCGATCGGGTCCGGGGTGTTCTTCGCCCAAAGCAACTCGCCATCGAACAACACCGCCTGCATGTCTGCCGGCGCCAGTGCCGGGGGTTGCAGGGGATGCACCAGTTTCAGGGCCTCGCTGGCCGCGGTGGCGCTCTGGGCGGCCTCGCGCAGGGCCGGTGTTGCCAGCTGTTTAAGGGAAACCAATGCCGGACGCAGGTCGGTGAATGCCGCGCCGGCGCTGTTCAGTACATAACCGATCAGGTGTGCCACGGCGGCGCTCGTGTCGCCTTGTTGATAGGCGTTCAGGGCCAGCATGCCGTCCTTGAACGCCAGCAGCATGCCCAGGCTCAGGCTGACGATGGGAAACGGTGCGGTAGCAATGGCGGTGACCCATTCCACGCAGGTCCAGAGGATGCCCGTGATCATCTGGGTGCGATTGGCCGTGGTGCCTTCAACGTCGTCGATCCTGCGCTGCAGCTTCATGTCGTACAGCGCCCGACGCAGATCCAGCAGGGGCGGCTGGGCGCGGGTTGCGTCATAGCGTGCCGGGCTGGTGTCGGTTTTGTTCAGGTCCTCGGGCAACTGCGCCTTTGCGGTCTCCAGAAAGGTGCGCACGTTGGCCTGGGATTGGGCGCCGACCCGCAGGGTGAAATAGGCGACCATGCCGGGCACCTTTTTCAACAGGTAGTTGAACTGCCTGGCCTCGCGAAAGCTGATGCCATCCGGTGCGTTGGGGGTGTAGAGCAGCGTCGGAAAATCAGCATGGCTGAAGAGGAAAGTGCCCATCACCCATTCGCCATTGATCAGCAGGCGATGAATGGCGTAGGTGCCGCGTGTGTCGGTGGCCGTTTCATCCATGCTGGCGATACTGCGTTCCAGCCAGGTCCAATCGACCCCGGCGATGTGGCCCTCGAGCCGGCACTCCAGGGCGGCGTTCTGCATCTGGCGCTGGGTGATGCTCAGCGTTGCATTGCGCCGCAGGTCATAGTCCGCGCTGCCGACATTCAGCAATCGGGTCCGCACCTCGCTGATGTAGCGCGCGCCGACCCAGGTGCCGGTGACCGAGCGGGCGACTTTTTCCGCGGTCAACGCGCTCAGGTCAATCCCCTTGGGGCCTTTGAATTGGGCGGCGCGGGAGAACTTCTCGTCGAGGAACCCCACACCGTCGGCATAACCGTCGCGGTACAGCTGGGTATAGGTCAGGGGCGGCGGGGTCAATGAGCCGAGCAGCGCCGGCGGTGAAAATGCCCAGACGGTGTCGGGGTCGACATCGTTCTGAGGCCGTCCCAGCAGCAGGTTCAGGCGTTTTTTTGCCTGTTCATGCAGGTAGTCGGCGAAGCTGGGAAACTGCGCGTCAGACAGCGGAAAGTCCTGGTAGGTGAGCAACGCGCCTTCGCTGTCCTCGGCCAGTTTCAACAGCTTGCGGCGGTTGTCGGCGTGGGTGGAGCGGTACCAGTTCGGGGTGCTGAACTCGTAATCGTCGACGCGGCTCGCCAGCACATGGGCGGACATGGCCTTGAGGCAGTCGGCATGGCTGCCGACGTTGCCAAAGCTGATCTCTTGGTACTCGCGGTCTTGAACCTTGAAGCTCAAGCCGCTCAACACCCGCTTCATCGCTGCGCGAAAACGCAGGGCGACCCGCTTGATCAGGTAGTCGGTCAGGGTGCCAGGCGGATGTTTTTCACCGTTGTCCAGGCTCCAGCCGAGGATGTGCTGCTGGCACGCAAGCTCAGTGTCGAAGGCCTGGAATTGCTGCTCCCGTGGTGCCTCGGGCGTGCACAGCAGCAGGCGGGTGACCGTGCCGCTGGCGTCGGTTTGGCGCAATACCCATATGTCCTGCAACTGGGCCGCATGCAGTGACAGGGTGGCGGCGCTCAGGCGCGCGTCGGTGCCCTGGCGCAGATTCTGCACCAACTGAAAGTCCTCTTCACTGAGATGACCCTGGAGCATGGCGGTATAGGCCAGCGCGTTGATCCGCTGGTCGAGCATCTGTTCGATCGCGCGGCTGAGCGCAGGCTTGGCATGCATCTGCTGTTGCAACTCACCGAACTCGATACGCGGCTGCAGGGTGGTCAATACCTGTGCCAGCCAGGCGGGGGTCAGGTCCTGATAGGCCGGCGGCAGCGGTGCCTCGTGGTAGGTCAGCGTGGTTTTGTTCAGGAAGTCCGAACCCGGCTCGGCATCACCGGCCTGCAGCCCGCGCAGGGCCAGGTCAACCAGATTGCGGTCGTGTTCGTATTCACCGATGGGGTCGACGTAGCGCCGGGTGTTGACCAGCAGGTGTTCCGGCGCCAGGTCGTGGATGTCCAGCTCATCGCTCAAGCGTTCAAGCAGTCGATAGCGGGCCAGGGCCTCAGGGGTAGCGACCGGGCCCAGCACGTCGAGCAGATCCTGGCGCGCCGCGTTATAGCTCGCCAGGTGAGCGGCGAGCGCGGCCCGCCGCGGTTCGCTGGCGCTACGATACCAGTCCGGTGCGCTGTGGCGCAGGTGACGCTCCAGCAGGCGTCGGCTGCGCCATTGCAGACGTGCTTCTAAGTCCGGCAAGGCCGCCGCGATGGCCTGGTCCAGGGCGTCGATCAGCACAGCGGCCTCGTGGGCCGGATTGTCTACCAGGCTCAAGGCGCGCTCGATGTCCTCGGTGCGCTTGTCGAGCAGGGCGTTGTAGGTGTGTTCGAACAGCGGTTTGTCGGTGATCGGCGTCAGTTGCAGCGGCCAGATGGCACCGGGCGTCACATCGCGATAACGCACGGGCAACAGTGCCATGAAGTCGCGTCGCTGCCCGGCATCCTCCAGGCCCTGGAGCACGTGCGTATTGAGTTGTGTCAGCGAGCCGAATGCCTCGATCCCGCGCGAAGGCGTGAACAGCATCACTTCCCCTACCGGCACAGCGCTCAGGTCGGTGACCACGGGGCGGGACGTTTCAGTCAGCACAAAGGCGCCGGCCAGCTCCACCGTCCGCTCCTGGTAACGAAAGCTCAGCGCATACAGGCCTGGGCGCAACGTGGCGCCCAGCGGTACACGCGCAAGCATGGCCTGTTGCTGCGGATGCAGCAGGCGGTCCTGGGTACTGACCGCCGTTTCATTGGCCAGGGCGGTGTAGCCGGCTTCAAAGGTCATGAAGGATTTGCGCGGCTTGCCGTCGATTTGCTCGTTGCGATCGAGTGCCAGCAGATAGGTATTCAAGCTGGACTTGAGTGCTTCGACTCGAGTGAGCAGATCGCCCTGGGTGATGTCCTGATAGAGCGCGCGGCTCTTGGCCAGGAACTGCTGGCGGTAACGCTTCAGGATGCCGTTGGTTTTTTCCAGGTAGGCCAGTTCGGTAGACGGTGTGTGTTCGGGCACCAGCGGCTTTTCGATCTGGAGCAGGTGGTGCCCGATCTGATTGAGGTGGCCTTTGATACCTTCAAAGGTCTGGGATGTTGTGCTCACAGGTACGCTCTCCATGCGGGGGTAAGAACCTTGAGCATGCGCAGGCGGGCCATTGGCAGGGAGGTAGATAAGTAGTTTTTTGATTGGTGGGAATGAATCTACCCGACTGCGACCTGCATGTTTCCTACAACCCTTTCAGGTTGTCCCTAGGAACTCACCTCACTAACCTTCGCCAGTCGCTGCTTATTCAGCGACCGGGACTGCAAGCCCGCCGAAACCTCACCAGTTAGTCACAAGCGCCTTTATAATTGCGGCGCTTTTTCATGGTCATCCTATGGTGGCTGTGTGCGGGAGACCTTCGGGTCTACCGAGATTTACTGGTGATTCTCGGTCTTGCAGGCCTGCACACAGCTGCCACCCATCAACTGCAAGTGATGCTGGTAGCGCTTACTTCACACCAGAGGTTTACCATGATCAAAGACAGTCAAAATCCCCCATCCGCCTCTCAACCCACCGACCAACTCTTCACCGTACTTCCCCATCTGAACAGCGAAACCTTGCTTGCCAATGCATCCCAGGACCTGGCGTCCGTGCAGGCGCTGGCGGCCCATCTGGCGTTTGATATCGACGGCTCGCAGCGTGATGCGGTGCTGGGGATTCATCGGATGGTGGAGGGGATCCAGTTGATGGTGGATCGAGTGCTGGATTTATCCGAGGTGCCTGCGCAGCAGTAATGCGGCGCCGATGAGGCCCATTCGCGAGCAAGCCCGCTCCCACATTTTGATCGGTGCCCGACTTGGCAATACGATCAAAATGTGGGAGCGGGCTTGCTCGCGATTGGCCAGTACTGTCACCGCAGTTCTATACCCCGGCGCCTACCTCACGACCACCAACCAAGCGCTCCAATGCTTCTCCCAACCCCGACGCCTGGTCACCCATCACTAGGTGCCAGACCCCGCTATCCAGCTGGCTCACACCCTGGCAACCCAACGCCGTCAGTTGCGCTTCGGACACCACCGAATCATCGCCCAACTCCACTCGCAGCCGGGTCATCGCCACCGCTTCCAGCTGGCGCACATTGCCTCGACCGCCCAGTGCGGCCAGCCATTGTTCGGCTTCCTGCACATTCACCGCAGCCGGCTTATCCACAGGCGCAGGCATTACGGGAGCGAGGGCCGCAAACCCTGGCATCGCCAACCGAATCTCATCGGCAATGCTGTCCGCCAGCGGCCCGACCACCACCTGCAAACTGCCGCCATTGCCGGGGCGAACCACGGCCATGGCGCCCAGGGCTTTCAACTCGGCATCCATGGCCTTGTTGCGGTCGACCATGTCCAACCGCAGGCGCGTGGTGCAGGCGCCCACACTGAGCAAATTGGCCGCACCGCCCAAGGCCCGGATATAAGCCGTGGCGCGCTGGTTATCAGTCATCGCTTCAGCCTGTGCCACCTGGATATCCTCACGGCCCGGGGTCTTCAGGTTGAAGCGGCGGATGCAGTAGCTGAACACGCTGTAGTAGATCGCCGCGTATGCCAGGCCCACCGGGACTACCAGCCAGCCATTGGTGGATTTGCCCCAGCCCAGCACCATGTCGATAAACCCACCGGAGAAGGTAAAGCCCAGGTGGATATTCAGCAGATTGGTCACCGCCATCGACAGGCCGGTGAGCAGTGCATGGATCAGGTACAGGAACGGCGCGAGGAACATGAAGGCGAATTCGATCGGCTCGGTCACCCCGGTGAGGAACGACGTCAGGGCCATCGACAGGAAAATCCCGCCCATCACCTTGCGCCGCTCCGGCAGGGCGTTGCGGTACATCGCCAGGCAGGCGGCGGGCAGGCCGAACAGCATCACCGGGAACATGCCGGTCATGAACTGGCCGCCTTTGGGGTCGCCGGCAAAATAGCGGGTCAGGTCGCCGGTGACGACGGCACCGGTGACGGGGTCGGTGAAGGTACCGAACACAAACCACGCCATATTGTTGAGGATATGGTGCAAACCGGTGACGATCAGCAGGCGGTTGAACACGCCAAATACGAACGCGCCGAAGCTGCCGCTCTCCATCAGCAATACGCCGAAGCTGTTGATACCGTGCTGGATCGGAGGCCAGATCAGGCCAAAGATCACTCCCAATGCAACGGCCGAGAACCCGGTGACAATCGGCACAAACCGCCGCCCGCCGAAGAACGCCAGGTATTCCGGCAGCTTGATGTCCTTGAAGCGGTTATACAGCGCACCGGCCATCAGGCCGCTGGCGATACCGGCGAGCATGCCCATGTTGATGCTGCTGTCCATCACCTTGAGGGTGGAGATCATCACCAGGTAACCAATCGCCCCGGCCAGTCCCGCCGTGCCGTTATTGTCACGGGCAAAGCCCACGGCGATGCCGATGGCGAAGATCAGTGCCAGGTTGGCGAAAATCGCCTGCCCGGCGTCGTGCATCACCGCGATGTTCAACAGGTCGGTGTCACCCAATCGCAGCAGCAGGCCGGCAATCGGCAGGATGGCGATGGGCAGCATCAGCGCGCGGCCCAGGCGTTGCAGGCCTTCTATGAATAATGGGTACATGGCGGATCTCCTTTTTCTTGTTGTTGTCAGCTCAGCGGCCAGTGGTGTTGACAGGCTTGGCGAACCGCCCTGGCGCTGCTCAGGTCAAGCAGGCCAAGGCTCAGTTGCCGGCATTGCGCCGCGTCCAAGTGACGGACGCGGTCCTTGATTTCTGCGATCTGCGGCGGGCTCACCGACAGTTCGCTGACTCCCAGGCCGATCAACACCGGCGTGGCCAACGGGTCGGACGCCAGGGCGCCGCACACGCCGACCCAACGTCCGTGTTTCGCCGCGCCGGCGCAGGTCTGGGCGATCAGCCGCAACAGCGCCGGGTGCAGGGCATCGACACGCGCGGCGAGGCCCGCATGGTCGCGGTCCATGGCCAGGGTGTACTGGGACAGGTCGTTGGTGCCGATGGACAGGAAGTCCGCGTGCTCGGCCAATTGTTCGGCCATCAGCGCCGCAGCGGGCACTTCGATCATCACCCCCAGCTCGGGGCGCTGGCTCAGTTCCAGCTCTGCACACAACTCATCCAGGCGCTGGCGAATCTGCAGCAGTTCGTCGACTTCGCTGACCATCGGCAGCAGGATGCGGCAGCGCGCCAACGGGGAGACTTGCAGCAGCGCCCGCAGTTGCTGGTCGAGCAGTTCTGGACGTACCTGGGCCATGCGGATGCCGCGCAGGCCCAACACCGGGTTGGCTTCGGCGGGCAGCGGCAGGTAGTCGAGCTGCTTGTCGCCACCGACATCGATGGTGCGGATGATCACCGACTTGTCGCCCATGGCGTCCAGCACGGCTTGATAAGCGTGGCATTGTTCCTGTTCATCCGGCGCGGTGCGGCGGTCGACGAAGAGGAACTCGGTGCGCAGCAGGCCGACGCCGTCGGCGCCGTTTTCAAAGGCCACCTGGGCCTCGGCGCTGGAGGCGACATTGGCGGCCACTTCGATGTTCACGCCATCGCGGGTTTGCGCCGGTTGTTGGGCCTGGGCCTGTTGCTGCCGACGACGCAGTGTCTGCGCGTCGCGGATCCGGTGGACTTCGGCATGACGCGCCTCGCTGGGGGCCAGTTCCAGGCGGCCGTTGCCGGCGTCGAGCACCACGCGCTGGCCGTGCGGCACATCGAGTACCTCAGCGCCCAACGCGACGACACATGGCAAGCCTTTGCCCCGCGCCAGGATGGCGACATGGGACGTGGCGCCGCCTTCGGCCATGCAGATCCCGGCAGCCTGTTGCGCACTCAGGTGCAGCAAATCCGAAGGAGTCAGTTCATGGGCGCTGACAATCGCTCCCGCAGGCAATTCGAAATGCCAGGCTTCACCCAACAGTGCGCGCAGGACCCGTTGCTGCAGGTCGCGCAGGTCGTTGGCGCGTTCGGCGAACAGCGGCTTGCCCAGGGCCAGCAATACCGCGCACTGCGCCTGGATCGCATCGCGCCAGGCGTGGGTCGCGGCGCTGCCGTGTTCGATGGCGTCGGCGGCGGCTTCCAGCAGGGCGGGGTCTTCGAGCAGGGCCAGGTGGGCGGCGAAGATCTCTTCTTCTTCGACGGCCTTGCGTTGGCGCGCCTGGTCCAGGGTGCTGCGGATTTCACCGCGCACCTGCTCCAGGGCTGCGTCCAGGCGTTGCAGTTGTTCGTCAGTGACGTGATGGCCGGGGTCCGACGGCAACTCGATACCGGCCAGCCGAAACAACGGCCCGCAGACCAGGCCCGGTGCCGCGCACACGCCCTGCAACACATCAACTTCCGTCGTTGCCCGGCGCGGCATGGCGACGACCGGTGCGTGGTGTTCTGCCTTGACGGCGGCGGACAAGGCCGCGACCAGCGCCTGCAGCGCGGCCTCGGCGTCCTTGCCGCGACAGCTCACGCGCACCTCGTCGCCTTCGCCAATGCCCAGCCCCATCAGGCCGATCAGGCTGTCGCAGGCGGCCGACCTGGCGCCGAAGTGCACCTGCGCCTGGCTGCTGAAACCCTGGGCGGTCTTGCGGATCAACGCCGCCGGCCGCGCGTGCAGGCCGCCACGGTGAGTCACGCGCACGCTGGCGCTGGCTTCGGCGACGGCGTTATCCACCGCCGCTTGCTGCGCTGCGTTCGCACGCGGCACAACCTGCACCAGGGGGTCGCCCAGCCTGACGGTTTTCGCGGCCAGCGGGCGCAGTTCAAAGTGTTCGCCATTGGTGAGGATGATCAGGCTGACCAGGCTTTTGCACTGGCGGGCGATACGGTCCAGGTCAAAGCGCACCAGCGCCTGCCCATTGCTGACCCGGGCGCCGTCCTTGACCAGCAGGGCAAACCCTTCGCCGTTCAATTCGACCGTGTCGATGCCGATGTGCAGCAACACTTCGGCGCCGTTGTCGGCGCGTATCGTCAAGGCGTGGCCGGTGCGGGCGACATGGATGACCACACCATCGCACGGCGCATGCAGGCAATCGTTGAGCGGGTCGATAGCCATGCCGTCGCCCAGGGCGCCGCTGGCGAACACGTCGTCAGGCACGTTGCCCAGGGCCAGTAACGGCCCACTGAGGGGGGCGTTGAGGGTCAGTTCATTATTGTTGTTGGGCATGGGCACGGTACTCATCAGGAAAGCGCGACTCAGTGAGTGCGGGTAACTTTGCTCAGGTGGCGCGGCTGGTCCGGGTCCATGCCTCGGGCGACGGACAGGCCGGCCGCCATGACATAGAAACTCTGGATCGCCAGGATCGGGTCCAGGCTCGGGTGTTCGGCGCGGCTCAGGGTCAAGTCGCGTTCGGCGATATCGTCCGGTGCTGCGAGCAGCACGCGGGCACCGCGTTGGCGCATATCGGCGGCCAGGCTCAACAGGCCGGCTTGCTCGGCACCCCGTGGTGCGAAGACCAGCAGCGGGTAGTCCGCGCCGATCAAGGCCATCGGCCCGTGGCGCACCTCGGCGCTGCTGAAGGCTTCGGCCTGGATCGCCGAGGTTTCCTTGAGCTTGAGCGCCGCTTCCTGGGCGATGGCAAAACCGGCGCCCCGGCCGATCACCATGAGTTGCTGGCAGCCGCGCAGCGCCTCGATTGCGTGGGTCCAGTCCTGCCTGGCGGCTTCACGCAGGCCTTCGGGCAGGGCCTGGCAGGCTTGCAGCAAGTCGGGCTCCTGGTTCCAGTGGCCGATCAACAGCGCGCTGGCGCTGAGGGTGGCGATAAAGCTCTTGGTCGCGGCCACGCTGAGTTCCGGCCCGGCGCACAGGGGCACATGGAATTCGCAGGCGGCTTCCAGCGGCGAGTCTTCGGCGTTGACCAGCGAGATGCTCAAGGCGCCACGCTTGCGCAACAGGCGCAGGCTGTTGACCAGGTCCGGGCTCTGCCCCGACTGGGAGAAACCGAACGCTACCTGGCCGCTGACTTTCATGGGTGCTTGCAACAAGGTCACCACCGACATCGGCAACGACGCCACCGGGATGCCGACATGCTGCATGGCCAGGTAGGCGAAGTAGCTGGCGGCGTGGTCCGAGCTGCCCCGCGCAATGGTCATCGCCACTTGCGGCGGCTGGCGGCGCAGGCGGCCGGCGACTTCTTCCAGTCGTGGGCCCAGGCGTTGCAGTTGCGCCGCGACGGCGTCACCGGAGGCCAAGGCCTCTTCAAGCATTTTTGAAGACAATGGTTTCTCCTTCGACCATGACGTCGGTGAGGTGCAGGGAGCGGTCCAGGCGCACGCAGTCGGCAAAGCTGCCGGGTTGCAGGCGACCGCGTTGTTCCAGGCCCAGGTAGTCCGCCGGAAATTGCGACAGACGTTGTGAGGCTTCGCTGATGGGCAGGCCGATCTTCACCAGGTTGCGCAGCGCCTGATCCATGGTCAGGGTGCTGCCGGCCAGGGTGCCGTCGGCCAGGCGCACGCCGCCCAGGCATTTGGTCACGGTGTGGCTGCCCAGCTTGTACTCGCCGTCGGGCATGCCGGCGGCGGCGGTGGAGTCGGTGACGCAGTACAGGCACGGGATCGCGCGCAGGGCCACGCGCATGGCGCCGGGGTGCACGTGGAGCAGGTCCGGGATCAGCTCGGCGTACTTGGCGTGGGCCAGTGCCGCGCCGACGATGCCGGGTTCGCGGTGATGCAACGGGCTCATGGCGTTGTACAAATGGGTGAAGCTGGTGGCGCCGGCGGCGAGGGCGGCGACGCCTTCTTCATAGCTGCCCAGGGTGTGGCCGATCTGCATGCGCACGCCGCGTTCGCTGAGGGCGCGGATCAGGGCGTCGTGGCCGGCGATTTCCGGGGCGATGGTGATCACCCGGATCGGCGCCAGGCGCAGGTAGGCTTCGACTTCGGCCATCAAGGCGGTGTGGGCGAAGTTGGGCTGCGCGCCGAGTTTTCCCGGGTTGATGTAGGGGCCTTCCAGGTGCACGCCGAGTACCCGGGCGCTGCCCGTAGGACGCTGCTCGCAGAAGCGCCCGAGTTGGCCGAGCACGCTGGAGATTTCGTCCAGCGGCGCGGTCATGGTGGTGGCCAACAGCGACGTCGTACCAAAACGCACATGGGTGCGGGTGATGGTCTCGAACGCGTCGGCGCCTTCCATGATGTCTTTACCGCCGCCGCCGTGGACGTGCAGGTCGATAAAACCCGGCAGCAGGTAGGGCAAGTCGTTTTCAGCCGGGTCGCAAGGTTCGCCCTCGATGGCGATGACCTTGCCGTGCTGGTGCACCAGGCGGCCGCGCATCCAGCCGTGGGGCGTGAGGATATTGTCTTCGGACATGGGCAGTTCTCTAAGGCCGCAACTCGGCGGCAAAGTCATAACGGCGAAGCTCTGCGACAAAGTCGTAGTAGTCGTTGCGGCAGTAGGTGTCGGTGATTTCGATCGGCGTGTTGTCGGCGGTGTAGCCGACCCGGGTCATCAGCAGCATGGCGGTGCCGGGGGCGATACCCACCAGCCGGGCGAATTCGTTCGAGGCGTTGATCGCCTGGATGTGTTGCAGGGCGCGAACGATAGGTTTGCCGATGCCTTCCAGGTATTCGTACAGCGAATGGCCGATGGCTTGCGGCTGCGGCAGTACCGAGGCGGGCATGGCGGTCATCTCGATGGCCATCACGGTGTCATCGGCCTTACGCAGGCGTTTGAGACGCGCCACCTTGTCGGTCGGCGACAGGCACAGGCGGATCAGTTCTTCGTGGGTCGGCGGGGTGATCTCGCGCTCGAGCCATTGGGAGCTGGGCACAAAGCCCTTGAGGCGCAACATCTCGCTGAACCCCGACAAGCGCGACAGCGGCTGTTCCAGGCGTGGCGTGATAAAGGTGCCGGAGCCCTGGCTGCGGCGGATCAGGCCTTGGGCGAATAACACTTCCAACGCTTTACGGGCGGTGACCCGCGAAATGCTCAGCTGTTCGCTGAGGGCGCGCTCCGAGGGCAGGGCCTGTTCGGATTTCCACTGGCCGGCATGGATCGCCGCTTCGAGGTTGCGGGCCAATTGCAGGTACAGCGGCGTGGATTGCTTGTCGTCGGGACGCAGCGTCAGGATGGGGTTCATCTATGAAGTTTCCGATGCGGTTATTGGAGTGTTGTCGCCCGGTATTGGCCGGAAGCTAATACCACTTAAATACCATGTCAATGCCGCTAAAACGGTGCAAGTACCGGTTTCAGGGTGCCTTAATGGTGCCTGGTATCAAGTGGTATTAGAGAGGTCTTTATCGCGCGCAGAAATGCGCAGCCTGCGCGGTGAACTGGTATTCACCGGCAGGCGTGGGAGGGGGAGGGAAATATTTTTAATTAAATTACGAACGGTCGAAGATTTACGGGCGGATCTCGATCAGCGTGCCGTCCTTGACCAGGTTCCAGACTTCGCGCATGTCGACGTTGCGCATGCCGATGCAGCCGTCGGTCCAGTCCAGGGTGTGGAACCACTGCTCCGGGTACTCTTCGGTGTCGGGCGTGCCGTGGATCATGATCATGCTGCCGGGCTTCACCCCTTCGCGGCGGGCGCGGGCGGCATCGCTGATATTCGGGTAGGAGATGTGCATGGACAGGTAGTAGCGGTCGCTGGTCTTGCGCCAGTCGATCCAGTACAGGCCTTCCGGCGTGCGGCGGTCGCCCTCGATCAGCTTGTGGCCCTTGGGGTTCTTGCCCAGGGAAATCCGATAGGTCTTGAGGGGCTTGCCGTCGTTGATCAACTGCAATTGGTGGGCGGACTTGAGCACCAGGACTTTTTCGACCGTCTTGCCGCCCAGGGTTTCCACGGTAGAGGCCGGCGAAAGCGTGGCGAACGACAGGCAGATCAGAGCAAGCAACCAACGCATTAAAACGGTATCCCTGTGGCGACGAGCTGCCGAATGGTTATTGGGCGGGCTTGGAAAGAGGTGGCACGGCTTCGCTGCGCACCGGGAACGACTGCTGGCGGCGGTCAGCGAAAAAGTATTCTAGGGTACGCCCGACCGTGCGGAAAGCCAGCTCGGACCAAGGGATGTCCGCCTCGTCGAACAGCTGCACTTCGAGGCTTTCGGGGCCTGCGGCGAAGTCCAGGTCGACCAGTTCGGCGCGGTAGAAGATATGCACCTGGCTGATGTGCGGCACATCGATCAGGGTGTAGAGGCTCAGGTTGCGCACCCGGGCGCAGGCCTCTTCCAGGGTTTCGCGCATGGCGGCCTGTTCCACGGTCTCGCCGTTCTCCATGAAGCCTGCGGGCAGGGTCCAGTAACCCAGGCGCGGCTCGATGGCGCGGCGGCACAGCAGCACTTTATCGCCCCATACCGGCAGGGTGCCGGCGACGATATTGGGGTTCTGATAGTGAATGGTCGAGCAGTGATCACACACAAAACGCAGGCGGGCGTCGCCTTCGGGAATGCGCTGGGTAACCGGTTTACCGCACTGGCTGCAGAAATTCATGCTGGGGTTCCTGGAAAGTGCGTCTATCTTGGCTTGGCTGGCAGGGCCCTGCAAGTTGTCGTTTAGCGACATGCTCCGGGTTTTGGGGTTGGGCGCCCGGCGGCTTTGGTGCATGATGCAAGGTAGCCAACAGACCGAGATGACTCATGCTGGACGAGCTACTTCGCCGGGTAAGCAATCACACCCCCCACACGCTGGAAACCGACGGGCGTTTCCCCGAGGCCGCGGTGCTGGTGCCGATTACCCGCAGTGACGAACCTGAGCTGATCCTGACCCTGCGCGCCAGCGGCCTGTCGACCCATGGTGGCGAAGTGGCCTTTCCCGGCGGGCGCCGCGACCCCGAAGACCCGGACCTGATCTTCACCGCCCTGCGTGAAGCCGAAGAAGAAATCGGCCTGCCCCCCGGCCTGGTGGAGGTCATCGGCCCGCTGAGTCCGTTGATCTCCCTGCACGGCATCCGGGTCACGCCCTATGTGGGGGTGATCCCCGACTACGTCGAATACCTGGCCAACGATGCCGAGATTGCCGCCGTCTTCAGCGTGCCTTTGGATTTTTTCCGACAGGACCCGCGCGAACATACCCACCGCATCGATTACCAGGGCCGCAGTTGGTACGTGCCCAGTTATCGCTTCGGCGAATACAAGATCTGGGGCCTGACGGCAATCATGATCGTCGAGTTGATCAACCTGCTTTATGACGACGCCCAGATCAGCCTGCACCAGCCGCCCAAGAGCTTCATCAATACCTAAGCCGTCGTTTGAACGGCCAGCCGTGAGGGAACAGCATGAAATACCGTCTGGGCGATGCCCGCGTCGAGACCCATCCGCACAGCTGGGTGGCGCCGAATGCCACGCTGGTGGGCAAGGTCAAGCTGGAGGAGGGCGCCAATGTCTGGTTCAACGCGGTGCTGCGTGGCGACAACGAGCTGATCCTGATCGGCAAGAACAGCAACGTGCAGGACGGCAGCGTGATGCACACCGACATGGGCTACCCGCTGACCCTGGGCACTGGCGTGACCATCGGCCATAACGCCATGCTGCATGGCTGCACGGTCGACGATTACAGCCTGATCGGTATCAATGCGGTGATCCTCAACGGCGCCAAGATCGGCAAGCACTGCATCATCGGCGCCAACTCGTTGATCGGTGAAGGCAAGGAAATCCCCGATGGTTCCCTGGTGATGGGCTCGCCGGGCAAAGTGGTGCGTGAATTGACCGACGCACAGAAGCGGATGCTGGAAGCCAGCGCTGCGCACTATGTGCATAATGCCCAGCGTTACGCGCGGGATCTGGCAGAGCAGGAAGAATGAGTGCAGTTGAACGACCTGTTGCCTCGCCCTGCGTGAGTATTTGTGCGCTGGATGATGACGATATCTGCACCGGCTGCCAGCGCACCGTGGATGAGATTACGCGTTGGAGCCGCATGGACAACGCCGAGCGCCGGGTGGTGTTGGGTTTGTGTCATGAGCGGGCGGTGGCGGGTGGGTTGGTGTTTATGGCTTCTGGTAAATCCGGAGCCTGATGGATCGCCATCGGGGGCTTGCCCCCGATGAGGTCCGCCCAGACGACATATTTCCAAATGTGAAGTACCCTGTGCCCCTTGTTCACAGGTCCCTCGCCCCATGCTCTTCCTGATCGCCTACATCAGCAGCGTCGTGCTGATCAACTTCGCCTTCTCCACCGCCCCGCACCTGGACGTCATCTGGTCGGCTTGGGGCGGCCTGGTGTTTATCCTGCGCGACATGGTGCAGACCCGCTTCGGCCATGGGGCGATCATCGCCATGCTGGCGGCGCTGGCATTGTCGTATATCACCTCCGATCCCTCCATCGCCCTGGCCAGCGCCACGGCATTCGCGGTGTCCGAGTGCATCGACTGGCTGGTGTTCAGCATCACCAAGCGCCCGCTCCACGACCGCCTGTGGATAAGTTCGGCGCTGAGCATTCCCCTTGATACCTTTATCTTCTTCGGCCTGATCGGTGCGCTCACCCCTGCCGTGGTGGGCATTGCCTTGGCGTCGAAGTTCGCCGGGGTCACGGTGGTGTGGCTGATCATGGCCTGGCGCATCCGCAAGCGGGCCGTCGCCAACTGAGGCCAATTTTTACAGTTCATGTAAAATGCCGGCCTTTCTCCCCATGATCCGCTCCCCTGAGGACCTGAGATGACCCGAATCGGAACTCCATTGTCGCCAACCGCGACCCGCGTTTTGCTGTGTGGCTGCGGTGAGCTGGGCAAGGAAGTGGTGATTGAACTGCAACGCCTGGGCGTTGAAGTGATTGCCGTGGATCGCTACGCCAACGCGCCGGCCATGCAGGTTGCCCATCGCAGCCATGTGATCAACATGCTCGACGGTGCCGCCCTGCGTGCGGTGATCGAAGCGGAAAAACCGCACTTCATCGTGCCGGAAATCGAAGCCATCGCCACCGCCACCCTGGTGGAGCTGGAGGCCGAAGGCTTCACGGTGATCCCGACCGCCCGCGCCACGTCGCTGACCATGAACCGTGAGGGCATCCGTCGCCTGGCCGCCGAAGAGCTGGACCTGCCGACCTCGCCGTACCACTTCGCCGACACCTTCGAAGACTACAGCAAGGCCGTCCAGGACCTGGGCTTCCCCTGCGTGGTCAAGCCGGTGATGAGCTCGTCGGGCAAGGGCCAGAGCCTGCTGCGCAGCGTCGACGACGTGCAGAAAGCCTGGGACTACGCCCAGGAAGGCGGGCGTGCCGGTAAAGGCCGGGTGATCATCGAAGGCTTTATCGACTTCGACTACGAAATCACCCTGCTGACCGTGCGTCACATCGGCGGCACCACCTTCTGCGCGCCGGTCGGCCACCGTCAGGAGAAGGGCGACTACCAGGAATCCTGGCAGCCGCAAGCCATGAGCCCGGTTGCCCTGGCCGAGTCCGAGCGCGTGGCCAAGGCAGTGACCGAGGCGTTGGGCGGTCGTGGCCTGTTTGGCGTGGAGCTGTTCATCAAAGGCGATCAGGTGTGGTTCAGCGAAGTGTCGCCGCGCCCCCATGACACCGGCCTGGTGACCCTGATTTCCCAGGACCTGTCACAGTTTGCCCTGCATGCGCGCGCCATCCTCGGCCTGCCGATCCCGTTGATCCGTCAGTTCGGGCCTTCGGCTTCGGCGGTGATTCTGGTGGAAGGGCAGTCGACCCAGACCGCATTCGCCAACCTCGGCGCGGCCTTGAGTGAGCCGGACACGGCGTTGCGTCTGTTTGGCAAGCCGGAAGTGAATGGCCAGCGCCGCATGGGCGTGGCGTTGGCGCGGGATGAGTCGATTGAAGCGGCTCGTGCCAAGGCGACCCGTGCTGCCCAAGCGGTTGTGGTAGAGCTCTAAAAGCATCGGGAGCAAGCCCCCTCCCACACTCGAATGTGGGAGGGGGCCTGCCCCGATAGCTGTTTATCCGGCAACCCTGTTCAAATCATTATCCCGCGTCTCTTTCAGGCACAGCACCGCAATCAAGCTGAGCAACGCCGCCGCCGACACATACCCACCGACATAACTCAGCCCACCCATCGCCACCAGCTTGGTTGCGAAGAACGGTGCGGCCGAAGCACCCACGATCCCACCCAGGTTATACGCCGCCGAAGCCCCGGTATAACGCACGCGGGTCGGGAACAATTCCGGCAACAGCGCACCCATCGGCGCGAAGGTCACCCCCATCAGGAACAGCTCCAGGGCCAAAAACAGCGCTACGGCCCAGGTCGAACCGTGGGTCAGCAATGGCTCCATGGTGAAGCCCGACAGAATCGCCAGGACCGCGCCGACGATCAGCACCGGTTTGCGCCCGTAGCGATCACTGGCCAAGGCCGCCAACGGTGTGGCCAGGCCCATGAACAGCACTGCAAAGCACAGCAACCCCAGGAACGTCTCGCGGCTGTAGCCCAGGGTCGAAACGCCGTAGCTCAGGGAAAAGGCCGTGGTGATGTAGAACAGCGCGTAGCACACCACCATCGACGCGGCGCCCAGCAGGACCGGCAACCAATGCTGGCTGAACAGCTCCACCAGCGGCACTTTCACCGGGGCTTCCTTCGCCACGGCATTGGCGAACACCGGGGTTTCATGCAGCTTCAGGCGCGCATACAGGCCGACCATCACCAAGGCTGCGCTGAGGATGAACGGGATGCGCCAACCCCAACTGCGGAACTGCTCGTCATTCAGGCTCATCGCCAGGATCAGGAACAAGCCGTTGGCCGCCAGGAACCCGATCGATGGGCCCAGTTGCGGGAACATGCCGAACCAGGCGCGCTTGCCTTTCGGTGCGTTCTCGGTGGCCAGCAACGCTGCACCGCCCCATTCCCCGCCTAGCCCCAGGCCTTGGCCGAAGCGCAGCACACACAACAGGATAGGTGCCCAGGCACCGATGCTGTCATAACCGGGCAGCAGGCCGATCAGCGTGGTGCACACGCCCATCAGCAGCAGCGAGGCCACCAGGGTCGACTTGCGGCCGATGCGGTCGCCGAAGTGGCCGAACAGCGCCGAGCCCAGAGGGCGGGCGATAAAGGCGATACCGAAGGTCAGGAACGACGCCAGCATCTGCGCGGTACCGGAAGTCTGCGGAAAGAACACCGGCCCGATCACCAGCGCGGCAGCCGTGGCATAGATATAGAAGTCGTAGAACTCGATGGCGGTGCCGACGATGCTCGCGGTGGCGACACGTGCGGTCGAGTTGGTCGGGGCGGCGGTCGCGGCCTCGTTATAGGTGGTGCTCATGGCGGTATCCCTGACGGTCATTGCGCGTTTGGACGCGGATTATTATTGGGTCGAACACCCTTGGATCAGGGTTGTGCGCGGGGCGGCTCGGGATGGGAGCGAACACCGGTCGGACATGGTAAAGCGGTGCCTGGACACGCTGAGTGCGGGTAGCACGCGGTCGGGCGGGGGCTTGGGTAAGCCGCAGGGATTATAGGAAGGGGTTTGGAATTACAACAAGTGACTGGATTGCGGTTTATCAGGAAGTCATGCGGCCACAGGCATGTGGCTGGTATGCCAGATCAGCACCTTGCTGACGCGGTTATCCTCGGTCTCGAGGATTTCCAGGCGGTAGCGGCCGATCTTCAGGCACACCGCGCAATCCGGAATGGTTTCCAGGGCCTCGGTGACCAGGCCGTTGAGGGTCTTGGGGCCGTCGCTGGGCAGGTGCCAGCCCAGGCTCTTGTTCAATTCGCGGATCGACGCGGCGCCGTCGATGATATAGCGGCCATCGGGCTGCGCTTCGATATGCGGGTTGTCCGCACTTTGCTCGTTTTCGAATTCGCCGACGATTTCTTCGAGAATATCTTCCAGGGTGACGATACCCAGGACTTCGCCGTATTCATCCACCACCATGCCCAGGCGCCGCTGCTGCTTGTGGAAGTTCAGCAATTGCAGTTGCAGGGGCGTGCTTTCCGGGACGAAGTAGGGTTCGTAGGAGGCCTCGAGCAAGGCTTCCTTGGTCAGGCTGGCGTCCGGCAGCAGATGCTGGATCAGCCGGGTGTTCAGTACGGCCTCGACCTGGTTGATGTCACTGTGGAACACCGGCAGGCGAGTGCGCGGGGAGGTGCGCAGTTGCTCGATGATTTCTTCGATCGAGTCATCCAGGTTGATACCGTCCACTTCGCTGCGGGGCACCAGGATGTCATTGACGGTGATGTTGTCCAGGGCGTGGATGCCCGGCATGCCAGGGGTACGACTGTCGTCGGCCTCGGGTTGCGGTTCATCGTCGTGGTCGGGCTGTGGCTCGTCGCTGTTTTTCACCACGCCGGGCTTGCGGGCAAACGGGCGCAGCAGCAACAGGCTGATGCCATTGA
The DNA here is from genome assembly GCF_049132125.1 of Pseudomonas sp. NFX5. Taxonomy (NCBI): domain Bacteria; kingdom Pseudomonadati; phylum Pseudomonadota; class Gammaproteobacteria; order Pseudomonadales; family Pseudomonadaceae; genus Pseudomonas; species Pseudomonas sp. NFX5. Next base: position 106,353 of record NZ_JAFMZG010000012.1, on the reverse strand, counting down.
GCAGCCAGGCGGCGGGATAGAGGATTTTCAATGGCACGCCCAGCAGCGTGTTGCCGAAGCCCAGCACCGCTTGCGGATGCCGGGTTGCCAGGGCGCGGGGCAGGTAGTCGGCCAGGATCAGCAGGACGGCGCAGGAGATCAGCCAGCCGAGCCACGGGCCGTTCTGTGCCCAGGCATAAATCGCCAGCAGGGTGCAGAGGATGACCACGGCCGCACGGCACAGGCTGTTGCACAGGATCAGGCTGTGGCGCGGGAAACTCAGGCGGGCGGCAGCCTTGTCGCCCTGGCGCGTACCGGGGCGCAAGGCCAGCAGGTGTTGTTGTGCGGCTTCGATGGCGGTAAACAGCGCCGCCCATAACACCAGCAAGGCGATTACCGCGAGCATCGGCCCCAGGGGCAAGTTGTCCATTTTGGCTGCCCGTCAGATATGCAGGATGTATTCGCGAACCAGCTTGCTGCCGAAATAGGCCAGCATCAGCAGGCAGAAACCGGCCAGGGTCCAGCGAATCGCCTTGTGCCCGCGCCAGCCAAGGCGGTTGCGGCCCCACAGCAATACGCTGAACACCACCCAGGCCAGGCACGCCAGCAGGGTCTTGTGCACCAGGTGCTGGGCAAACAGGTTTTCGACGAACAGCCAACCGGAAATCAGCGACAGCGACAGCAGCGTCCAGCCGGCCCACAGGAAACCGAACAGCAGGCTTTCCATGGTTTGCAGCGGCGGGAAGTTCTTGATCAGTCCGGAAGGGTGCTTGTGCTTGAGCTGGTGGTCCTGCAACAGCAGGAGCAAGGCCTGGAACACCGCGATGGTGAACATGCCGTAGGCCAGGATCGACAGCAGGATATGAGCGAGGATGCCTGGCTCTTCATCGATCACCTGCACCGTGCCGGTGGGGGCGAACTGCGCGAGCAGCACCGTCAGTACGCCCAATGGGAAGAGCAGGACCAGCAGGTTCTCGACAGGAATCCGATAACAGGCCATCAGCGTCAGCGCAATCACCGCCGCGGCGATCAGGCTGGCGGCGCTGAAGAAGTCCAGGCCCAGGCCAACCGGCGTCATCAGGTGGGTGAACAGGCTCGCGGCATGGGCCAGCAGGGCGAGGACGCCAAGGCCGACCAGCAGGCGTTTGTCCGCCTTGGCGCCTTGGGCCAGACGAGAGCCCTGATAGAGGGTCGCAGCGGCATACAAGATGGCGGCGGCGAGGCTGGGTAGCAAACTGGGTGACAAGGGGAGCATAAATCCTGATAGACAAGCCCGAAAGGCGCTGAGTTTGGCACACACCTGCGCTCCACGAAAGACTCCAGGGCCAGACAGCGGGTGTGCATGGGCGCAGTCTTCGCTATAATCCGCGACCAGCCCACGCCGCAGGCTCGCCGAACGCTGTGTTTAATAGCGATTTACCACAGCCTGGGCCGCCATTACCTCGGTCTACCAATGCATTTCGATGAATAGGGCCTGAAAGGATCGCGCATGTTTGAAAACCTGACTGACCGTCTCTCGCAGACGCTGCGCCATGTAACCGGCAAGGCCAAGCTGACCGAGGACAATATTAAAGACACCCTGCGCGAAGTGCGCATGGCGTTGCTGGAAGCCGACGTCGCCTTGCCTGTGGTCAAGGACTTCGTCAACTCGGTCAAGGAGCGCGCGGTCGGCACTGAAGTGTCCCGCAGCCTGACCCCGGGCCAGGCCTTTGTGAAGATCGTCCAGGCCGAACTCGAAAGCCTGATGGGCGCGGCCAACGAAGATTTGAACCTCAGTGCCGTGCCACCGGCCGTCGTGCTGATGGCCGGTCTGCAAGGTGCGGGCAAGACCACCACCGCCGGCAAGCTGGCGCGCTTCCTTAAAGAGCGCAAGAAGAAGTCCGTGATGGTGGTGTCGGCCGACGTGTACCGTCCGGCGGCCATCAAGCAGCTGGAAATGCTCGCGGGCGAAGTGGGCGTGACCTTCTTCCCGTCCGACCTGAGCCAGAAGCCGGTCGACATCGCCAACGCTGCTATTAAAGAAGCAAGGCTCAAGTTCATCGACGTGGTCATCGTCGATACCGCCGGTCGCCTGCACATCGATGAAGAGATGATGGGCGAGATCAAGGCGCTGCATGCCGCGATCAACCCGGTCGAGACGCTGTTCGTGGTCGATGCCATGACCGGCCAGGATGCGGCCAACACCGCCAAGGCCTTCGGCGACGCGCTGCCGCTGACCGGCGTGATCCTCACCAAGGTCGACGGCGACGCCCGTGGCGGTGCCGCGCTGTCGGTGCGTGCCATCACCGGCAAGCCGATCAAGTTCATCGGTATGGGCGAGAAGAGCGAAGCGCTCGAGCCGTTCCACCCTGAGCGTATCGCCTCGCGTATCCTCGGCATGGGTGACGTGCTCAGCCTGATCGAGCAGGCCGAAGCGACGCTCGACAAGGACAAAGCCGATAAGCTTGCGAAAAAGTTGAAGAAGGGCAAAGGCTTCGACCTCGAAGACTTCCGCGACCAGCTGCAACAAATGAAGAACATGGGCGGCCTCGGCGGCCTGATGGACAAGCTGCCGAACATCGGCGGCGTGAACCTGGCGCAAATGGGCAATGCCCAGGGCGCGGCAGAGAAGCAGTTCAAGCAGATGGAAGCCATCATCAACTCCATGACCCCGGCCGAGCGCCGCGACCCTGAGCTGATCAGCGGTTCGCGCAAGCGTCGGATCGCCATGGGTTCCGGCACCCAGGTGCAGGACATCGGGCGCTTGATCAAGCAGCACAAGCAGATGCAGAAGATGATGAAGAAATTCTCCGCCAAGGGCGGAATGGCCAAGATGATGCGCGGCATGGGCGGTATGTTGCCCGGCGGCGGCATGCCGAAAATGTAAAGTATTCGAGCGGGAGTTCACTCCTGCTCCGACCCACAGGGATGTGGGATCTCCAGCAAACCCGCCGTTGGCGGGGGCTGACCTGCCGTTTTAACCGACGGCTCTCTAGCAGATCTGAATGGCACGCTGATAGGCGCCAGAAAAAGACATTTGCAAAAGTCCGGATATTCCTTAGAATATGCGGCCTTTCGGGCACCTATGCCCGCTGTGCATTTAGATTTGCAGCACCGACTACAGGAACGATGTTCACATGCTAACAATCCGTCTTGCCCTTGGCGGCTCCAAAAAGCGCCCGTTTTACCACTTGACCGTAACTGACAGCCGCAACCCACGTGACGGCTCTCACAAGGAACAAGTAGGTTTCTTCAACCCGATCGCTCGTGGTCAAGAAGTCCGCCTGTCCGTGAACCAAGAGCGCGTAGCCTACTGGCTGAGCGTTGGTGCACAACCGTCTGAGCGTGTTGCCAAGTTGTTGAAGGACTCGGCTAAGGCCGCAGCCTGAGCAATATGAACGCGACGCCAACTGTTGCTGATGATTTGATCGTTATCGGCAAGATTTATTCTGTTCATGGCGTTCGCGGCGAAGTGAAGGTGTATTCCTTTACTGATCCGACTGAAAACCTGTTGCAGTACAAGACCTGGACGCTCAAGCGCGAAGGTAGTGTGAAACAGGTCGAGCTGGTCAGTGGACGCGGGAGCGATAAGTTCCTGGTCGCGAAGCTCAAGGGTCTTGATGATCGTGAAGAAGCTCGTCTTCTGGCCGGTTATGAGATCTGCGTGCCGCGCAACCTGTTCCCTGAATTGACCGACGGCGAGTACTACTGGTACCAGCTGGAAGGTCTGAAGGTTATTGATCAACTCGGGCAATTGTTCGGGAAAATCGATCATCTTCTGGAAACCGGCGCCAATGATGTAATGGTGGTCAAGCCTTGCGCTGGCAGCCTGGATGATCGCGAACGCCTGTTGCCCTATACCGAGCAATGCGTGTTGGCTGTTGACCTGGCGGCGGGCGAGATGAAGGTGGAATGGGACGCGGACTTCTAAGCGTGGCTAATTTGCGCATTGAAGTGATCAGTTTGTTTCCCGAGATGTTCTCCGCCATCAGCGAGTACGGCATCACCAGTCGGGCGGTGAAGCAGGGGCTGTTGCAGCTCACCTGTTGGAACCCGCGAGACTACACGACGGATCGACATCACACTGTGGACGATCGCCCATTTGGCGGTGGCCCGGGCATGGTGATGAAGATCAAGCCCCTGGAAGATGCGTTGGTTCAGGCCAAGGCAGCCGCCGGGGAGAAGGCGAAGGTAATTTACCTGTCCCCTCAAGGCCGTCAGCTGAAGCAGGCTGGGGTCCGCGAACTGGCGAATGAGGAAGCACTGATCCTGATTGCCGGTCGCTATGAAGGCATTGACGAGCGGTTTATTGAAGCTCATGTCGATGAAGAGTGGTCGATTGGGGACTATGTCCTGTCTGGCGGCGAGCTGCCGGCGATGGTCCTGATAGATGCGGTTACACGACTGCTGCCTGGAGCTTTAGGGCATGCGGACTCCGCGGAGGAAGATTCCTTCACGGACGGTTTGCTGGATTGCCCGCACTACACCCGACCGGAGGTGTATGCGGATCAGCGTGTTCCCGACGTATTGCTAAGTGGCAATCACGCACACATCCGGCGTTGGCGTTTACAGCAGTCCCTTGGTCGGACCTATGAACGACGCGCCGATCTTCTGGAAAGCCGCTCGCTTTCTGGAGAAGAGAAGAAGCTGCTCGAGGAATACATCCTCGCGCGGGACGATAGTTAACAACGTATCGATGGTAGGTCCATTGACTTACCTTAGGAGCACAGCATGACTAACAAAATCATCCTTGCACTCGAAGCAGAGCAGATGACCAAAGAGATCCCTACCTTTGCCCCGGGCGACACCATTGTCGTTCAGGTGAAAGTGAAGGAAGGCGACCGTTCGCGTCTGCAAGCGTTCGAAGGCGTGGTAATCGCCAAGCGTAACCGTGGTGTGAACAGTGCTTTCACTGTTCGTAAAATCTCCAACGGTGTTGGCGTAGAGCGTACTTTCCAGACCTACAGCCCGCAAATCGACAGCATGGCCGTCAAGCGTCGCGGTGACGTACGTAAAGCCAAGCTGTACTACCTGCGTGACCTGTCCGGTAAAGCAGCTCGCATCAAGGAAAAACTGGCTTAAGTCCAGCTTCCCGATGCAGAAAAAAGCAGCCTACGGGCTGCTTTTTTGTGCCCGCGATTTGAGGTCCGGGATAGGATCTACCTGATTCCGCCACTTTTCTGTTCGAGTCCCTATGCCTGCCATCGACCACCCCCTGATCGACCGTTTCCTCGATGCCCTATGGCTGGAGAAAGGCCTGTCAGATAACACCCGCCAGGCCTACCGCAGCGACCTGGCGCTGTTCAACGGCTGGCTGCAGGAAAAAAACCTGGAACTGATCAATGCCGGTCGCGAGCTGATCCTCGATCATCTGGCCTGGCGCCTGGAACAGAATTACAAGCCCCGTTCCACTGCACGATTTCTCTCCGGTGTGCGTGGGTTTTATCGTTATTTGCTGAGGGAAAAACTGATCGCCCTCGATCCGACCCTGCAAATCGATATGCCGCAACTGGGCAGGCCCTTGCCCAAATCCCTGTCGGAAGCCGACGTCGATGCCTTGCTCGCTGCGCCCGACCTCAGCGAAGCCATCGGCCAGCGTGACCGCGCCATGCTGGAAGTGTTGTATGCCTGTGGCCTGCGGGTCACGGAGCTGATCAGCCTGACCCTGGAGCAAGTCAATCTGCGCCAGGGGGTGCTGCGGGTAATGGGCAAGGGCAGCAAGGAACGGCTGGTGCCGATGGGGGAGGAGGCGATTGTGTGGGTCGAGCGCTATATGCGCGATGCTCGCAGCGAGCTGCTGGGCGGGCGGCCCAGCGATGTGCTGTTTCCCAGCCAGCGTGGCGAACAGATGACCCGCCAGACGTTCTGGCATCGCATCAAACACCAGGCCAAGGTCGCGGGGATCGGCAAGAGCCTGTCGCCCCACACCTTGCGCCATGCATTCGCCACCCATTTGCTTAACCACGGTGCGGATTTGCGCGTGGTGCAAATGCTGCTCGGGCACAGCGACTTATCCACCACCCAGATCTACACCCATGTGGCGCGTGCGCGCTTGCAGGATATGCATGCCAAGCACCACCCGCGAGGCTGAAAAGCGCCAATTTATGCCGCCACGGGCTGCCCTGCGGCCCAACTGTGGTAGGCTTTGCCGGTTAGCAAAGGGGACCGCCCGCACTCGTGTTTCCGTATTGGCGCGCCTGCACCCGTCCCTGCATCTGCCTTCAGGAGTTTCCATGCGCTTGACCCAGATTATTGCCGCCGCAGCCATTGCGTTGGTTTCCACCTTTGCCGTCGCCGATGACGCTGCCGAGCAGACCATCCGCAAGAGCCTGGCCAACCTGCAGCTCGATACCCCAATCGAAAGCATCAGTGCCAGCCCGATGGCCGGCCTGTATGAAGTCAAGCTCAAGGGCAGCCGCGTGCTGTACGCCAGTGCAGACGGTCAGTACATCGTCCAGGGCTACCTGTTCCAGCTCAAGGACGGCAAGCCGGTCAACCTGACCGAGAAAGCCGAGCGCCTGGGCGTGTCCAAGCTGATCAACGGCATCCCGGTGGCTGAAACCGTGGTTTACCCGGCCATCGGCGAGACCAAGACCCATATCACCGTGTTTACCGACACCACGTGCCCGTACTGCCATAAGTTGCATGCCGAAGTGCCTGCGCTGAACAAGCTGGGTGTGGAAGTCCGCTACGTAGCGTTCCCGCGCCAGGGCCTGGGTTCGCCGGGCGACGAGCAGTTGCAGGCCGTATGGTGCTCGGCCGACAAGAAAGCGGCCATGGACAAGATGGTCGATGGCAAGGAAATCAAGGCCGCCAAGTGCGCCAACCCTGTGTCGAAGCAATTTGCCCTGGGCCAGTCCATCGGCGTCAACGGTACACCGGCCATCGTTTTGGCTGACGGCCAGGTGATTCCGGGCTACCAGCCGGCACCACAAGTTGCCAAACTGGCGCTGGGTGCCAAATAAACCAGCATCGTCGAACCTTTGGCGATCATGGCCTGTGGATAAGTCGACGGGTCATTAATTGAAAGCCGCAGTTGTGCGGCTGTTTTCCACGGCCGACCTAGCGTCGGCCGTTTCATGGGGAGTTCTTCAGTGAAACCGGTCAAAGTAGGCATCTGTGGGTTAGGGACCGTCGGTGGCGGCACCTTCAACGTACTTCAGCGTAATGCTGAAGAAATTTCCCGCCGTGCAGGGCGTGGGATTGAAGTGGCGCAAATTGCCACGCGTTCGCCAAAGCCTCAGTTCCAAACGACCGGTATTGCGATTACCAACGATGTCTTCGCCGTGGCCACCAACCCTGAAATCGATATCGTCATCGAGCTGGTGGGCGGTTACACCGTGGCTCGTGAGCTGGTGCTCAAGGCGATCGAAAACGGCAAGCACGTGGTCACCGCCAACAAGGCGCTGATCGCTGTACACGGCAACGAGATCTTCGCCAAGGCCCGCGAGAAGGGCGTGATCGTGGCGTTCGAGGCCGCGGTTGCCGGCGGTATCCCGGTGATCAAGGCGATCCGTGAAGGCCTGTCCGCCAACCGCATCAACTGGGTGGCTGGCATCATCAACGGCACCGGTAACTTCATCCTCACCGAAATGCGCGAGAAGGGCCGTACCTTCGAAGACGTACTGGCCGAAGCCCAGGCCCTGGGGTACGCCGAAGCCGACCCGACATTCGACGTGGAAGGCATCGACGCGGCGCACAAGCTGACCATCCTGGCGTCCATCGCCTTTGGTATCCCGCTGCAGTTCGACAAGGCCTACACCGAAGGCATCACCAAGCTGACCACTGCCGACGTGAACTACGCCGAAGCCCTGGGCTACCGCATCAAGCACCTCGGTGTCGCGCGCAGCACCCCGGCGGGTATCGAGTTGCGTGTGCACCCGACGCTGATCCCGGCCGACCGCCTGATCGCCAACGTCAATGGCGTGATGAACGCCGTGATGGTCAACGGTGACGCTGCCGGGTCCACCCTGTTCTACGGCGCCGGTGCCGGCATGGAGCCGACCGCTTCGTCGGTGATCGCCGACCTGGTGGACGTGGTTCGCGCCATGACCAGCGACCCGGAAAACCGCGTGCCGCACCTGGCCTTCCAGCCGGATTCGCTGTCGGCCCACCCGATCCTGCCGATCGAGGCCTGCGAAAGCGCCTACTACCTGCGCATCCAGGCCAAGGATCACCCGGGCGTGTTGGCCCAGGTGGCCAGTATCCTGTCGGAGCGCGGTATCAACATCGAGTCGATCATGCAGAAGGAAGTCGAGGAGCAGAACGGCCAGGTGCCGATGATCCTGCTGACCCACCGGGTGCTCGAGCAGCACATCAACGATGCCATCACCGCGCTGGAAGCCTTGCAAGGCGTCGTGGGCCCGGTGGTGCGGATTCGCGTCGAACACCTGAACTAACCGATCTGTTCCAGAGGCCCCGTGTGTGCGGCGGCCTCTGTTCGAGAATGTTTTAGAGGAGCCAGTCATGCGTTACATCAGCACCCGCGGCCAGGCACCGGCCCTGAATTTCGAAGACGTCTTGCTGGCAGGCCTTGCCACCGACGGCGGCCTGTACGTGCCGGAAAACCTGCCACGCTTTACCCAGGAAGAAATCGCTTCGTGGGCCGGCCTGCCGTACCACGAGCTGGCGTTCCGGGTGATGCGCCCATTCGTCACCGGCAGCATCCCCGATGCTGATTTCAAAAAGATTCTGGAAGAGACCTACGGCGTGTTTTCCCACAGCGCCATCGCGCCTCTGCGCCAGCTCAACGGCAACGAATGGGTGCTCGAGCTGTTCCATGGCCCGACCCTGGCGTTCAAGGACTTCGCCCTGCAACTGCTGGGTCGTCTGCTGGACTACGTGCTGGAGAAGCGCGGCGAGCGCGTGGTGATCATCGGCGCCACCTCCGGTGATACCGGTTCGGCCGCCATCGAAGGCTGCAAGCACTGCGAAAACGTCGACATCTTCATCCTGCACCCGCACAAGCGTGTGTCGGAAGTACAGCGCCGCCAGATGACCACCATCTTCGGTGAGAACATCCATAACATCGCCATCGAAGGCAACTTCGATGACTGCCAGGAAATGGTCAAGAACAGCTTCGCCGACCAGGGCTTCCTCAAAGGCACACGCCTGGTGGCGGTGAACTCGATCAACTGGGCGCGGATCATGGCCCAGATCGTCTACTACTTCCACGCCTCGCTGCAGTTGGGCGGCCCGGCGCGCTCGGTATCGTTCTCGGTGCCGACCGGCAATTTCGGCGACATCTTCGCCGGCTACCTGGCCCGTAACATGGGGCTGCCGATCAACCAGTTGATCGTCGCCACCAACCGCAACGACATCCTGCACCGCTTCATGAGCGGCAACCAGTACGTCAAGGAAACCCTGCACGCCACCCTGTCGCCGTCCATGGACATCATGGTGTCGTCGAACTTCGAACGCCTGCTGTTCGACATGCACGGTCGCAACGGCGCAGCCATCGCCGGTTTGATGGACACCTTCAAGAGCGGCGGCGGTTTCAGCGTTGATGAAGAGCGCTGGACCGAAACCCGCAAGCTGTTCGACTCCCTGGCCGTGGATGACGCGCAGACCTGTGAAACCATCGCCGAGGTCTACGCCCAGACCGGCGAGTTGCTCGACCCGCACACCGCCATTGGGGTCAAGGCCGCCCGCGAATGCCGTCGCAGCCTGGATATCCCGATGGTGATCCTCGGCACCGCCCATCCAGTGAAATTCCCGGAAGCGGTGGAGAAGGCGGGTGTCGGCAAGGCGCTGGAACTGCCGGTGCATCTGACCGACCTGTTCGAGCGTGAAGAGCGCTGCACGGTGCTGCCGAATGACTTGAAGGCGATGCAGGCGTTTGTCAGCCAGCATGGCAATCGTGGCAAGCCTTTGTAAGGCAGGTCACCCAGACAAAAACGCCGCTTTCCCTTCCTTGGGTCAGCGGCGTTTTTTGTTTCTGGCAGGCCCGACGGCGTGCCGGTTACAAGAGCAACTTAATCGCTACTCCAGTAATCGAAGCAATCGTTGCGACCACGGCCATTGCTACGCCCATGGGGTACCAGAAAGTTTCACAGTTTATTTTCAGGGATTCCGATCTGAGCTTGTCTTGCTCAGCCTGCATGCGTGATATTTCTGCGTAGATGCGCCTTACATCGGCATGCATTTTCTCCATCGTCGCCAGTCGCTCATCGTTTTCCACCATCGCATTCCTCCTTCGCAATAAGGGCCTTTGGCATACGCTTTACCCACGTGGCACCGTGATCAGCGCTCATCGAGTATAGGATTCACCCATGGCCTGCGCGGCAGGGGGAGCCCAAAACAGCAGCCCATTGCGTAAGCATTTATGTGCCGCCGTTTTTTGCCTGTCATGTTGCAAGCGCATGCTGGAAACGTCATCCCCCGACAACCCCGCATAAACGAAAAAGCGAACTTTCCTACGTCACAACCAGTCACTTAGGATAGATGCAGCTCCCGTTTACAAGAATGTTTGCGAACTATTGAGTGGTGATCGAGATGGAAAGTATCAGCCTATTGCTCGAAGAAGCACTGAGCCCTTATCAGGTGACATTGACCACCGCAGGTGTGCAGGACGAGTGCCTGGTAACCGTAAAGAACCCCGCCGGTGCGATCATGGTCGAGCGTGAAGTCGACCGGGCGCAATTGCTCGATAAGCGCCTATTGGTGGATGTGGTGGATTGCCTGCTGCGTGACCTCAAGATCGCTGAAGGACGCCTGGAACCCTCGGTCATCGCGGCCTTGCGCAATGCCGCCCAGACCCGCAGCGCTGCCGTTGCATGAAGAATTGTTTATAGATGGAAACTTCCCACGTCATGGCCGGTCAGATTTCGTAACAGCAAGAGCAAACATTGTGCTCCGGTGTTTGTGCCTTGTTGTACTGGTCTTTGTAGGCCACGTTTAACCCCGAAGTGTCTCCCCACTCTTCGGGGTTTCTTTTTGCCTGGGATTTGTCACGGCGCTGGCGAGTCCTGGAAAAAGCTCGGGTTGTCTCGCAGGTAGTGTTCACGCATGGCAGGGTCCAGCCAGGCAGCGTAGGACTGCTGTACGTGTTCCAGCGGGAGGCTGAGCAGGACCTGGTTGATCCGTTCCATGGCCTCGCGCCCCTCAGGTGTATCCGAGCAGCCGATATGCGTGCGCTGGTAAGGCGCTGTGCCCTTGATGGGGTAGAAGCTGAGGTCGTCGGCTGCGATCCCCTGTTGCATCGCGTGGTAGCGGATTTCCGGCCAATAGCCCAGCACCGCCTCCAGCCGGCCCAGGCGCTGCATCTGCAGCAAGCTGCCAAGGGCATCGTTGCCGTAGTGCAGTGCGAGTTTGTGTGTGTCGGCCTGTTTCAGTCGCTCATCGATAACGGCGCCGTAGCTGCGTTCCGCGATCGCGCCGACCCTTGCCTCATGGGCGTCGAAGAAGGCCTGCAGGTCGAACTGGCCGTCTACGATAAACGCCGCCAGGGCGCCCTGTTGGCTGCGCCGGATCGTGATGCCATTACTGGCGACCACAAACGCCTGCCTGGAAAATACGATGTACCTGGCCCGCTCGGCCGTCCACAGCAAGGATGGATCGCAGGTGAGCGTGGGCTCGCGCAGCATCTGCATGCCGCGCGCGCGATTGACGTGCATTACCTGATGGCGATACTCCGGCAAGTGTCCGATCAGTATCGGCAGCAACTGGTCCAGGGCACCCTGGCCTTTGCCTGGCCCTTCGAAGATGGTCAGCGGCGGCAAGTCGCGCAATAACCAGATCAACGTGCCCTCTGCACTCGCCGGTACGGACCAGCCGCTGGCCAGCATGGCGGCCAGGTACAGCGCAATGAGCCAGTGTTTGCAGCCGTGGGGCATCAGATTGCACCTTGCTCACGCAGGCGGACAATGGCGGCGGCGTCGTATCCCAGCTCGCCCAGCACCACGCCGTTGTGTTCACCCAGTTGCGGCCCCACCCATTCGCAACTGCCCGGTGTGTCCGACAGCTTGGGCACGATGCCCGGCATCTTGAAGTCCTTGCCGCCGGGAAGCCGGGCCTTGAGGAACATCTCGCGCGCGAGGAATTGCGGGTCGCCCAGCATGTCCTCGGCACTGTAGATACGGCTGGCGGGCACTTCAGCCTTGTTGAGTTGCTCCACCACCTGCTCCAGCGGCAGCGAGTTCACCCAGCGATCAATCACGCCATAGAGTTCATCGCGACGGCTGTCGCGCCCGTCATTGCTGGCCAATTGTGGATCGTTCGCCAGGTCTTCCCGGCCGATGGCGCTCATGAAACGTTTGAAGATGGCATCACCGTTGGCACCGATCTGTACGTGCTTGCCGTCCGCGCTGGTGTGGATCGACGACGGCGTAATGCCGGGCATGATGTTGCCGGTACGTTCGCGAATAAACCCGAATACGTCGAACTCGGGGATCATGCTTTCCATCATGGCGAAGATGGCTTCATACAGCGCCACATCGACCACCTGGCCCACACCGCCGTTAACCTCGCGATGACGCAGCGCCATCAAGGCGCCGATGACCGCCCACAGCGCGGCGATGGAGTCGCCAATGGAGATTCCGGTGCGCACCGGCGGGCGATCTTCGAAACCGGTGATATAGCGCAGCCCACCCATGGACTCACCCACGGCACCAAACCCGGGCTGGTCTTTCATCGGTCCGGTCTGGCCAAAACCCGAGAGGCGCACCATCACCAGTTTCGGGTTCAGCCCATGCAGGGTTTCCCAGCTCAGGCCAAGCTTCTCCAGTACGCCGGGGCGGAAGTTTTCGATCAGGATGTCGGCGTCTGCCAGCAGTTGCTTGAGAATCGCCAGCCCGTCCGGGTGCTTGAGGTTCAACGTCAGGGACTTTTTGTTGCGCGCCTGCACAAACCACCACAACGAGGTGCCTTCGTACAGCTTGCGCCACTTACGCAACGGGTCGCCGCCGTCCGGGGACTCGACCTTGACCACCTCGGCACCGAATTCAGCACAAATGCGTGAGGCGAAGGGGCCGGCGATCAGGGTGCCGAGTTCGATGACTTTCAGGCCGGCAAGCGGTTTGGCATTAAACGACATGGGGATCCTTGTCTGCGCGGAACGGTGGTGTGAAGCCTTTTAACATAGGCGAGCAGCCCAGGGATAAGGATGATGCAGCGCAGGATTCGTTGAATGACCTCGCCATCGGTTAGACTGGCCGCCTTTCCCTGTCTCTAGAAGCCCGTTCATGGCCCAGCCGTCCACGACCTACAAATTCGAACTCAACCTCACCGACCTCGACCGTTCGGTGTACGAGAGCGTCAAGCAGACCATCGCTCGCCACCCCTCGGAAACTGAAGAACGCATGACCGTGCGCCTGCTGGCCTACGCCCTTTTTTACAACGAACAGTTGGCGTTCGGTCGTGGCCTGTCAGATGTAGACGAGCCAGCCCTGTGGGAAAAAAGCCTGGATGATCGGGTTTTGCATTGGATTGAAGTCGGCCAGCCGGATGCCGACCGCCTGACCTGGTGCTCGCGTCGCACTGAGCGTACCAGCCTGCTGGCATACGGCAGCTTGCGCGTTTGGGAAGGCAAAGTGGTGCCGGTGGCGAACACCCTGAAGAATGTCCACATCGCAGCAGTGCCCCAGGAGATTCTGGAGGTCCTGGCCAAGGACATGCCCCGCGTGATCAAGTGGGACGTGATGATCAGTGAAGGCACGATCTTCGTCACCGACGACCGTGGCCAGCACGAAGTGCAACTGCAATGGCTGGTCGGCGAACGCGGTTGAAAATGTGGGAGGGGGCTTGCCCCCTCCCACATTTGATCTGTGTTCCCTTCAGAGTTGTCGTTTAACCGTTGTATTAAAGAGAAGCTCCCGTCACCCATGCGTATCGATCCCCGCCCGTTGCCCGCCGTCCTGCCCTTCCTGGGGGAATTGCCACCGCTGTTGACCCGTCTCTACGCCGCACGTGGCGTGCGGTCCGAGGCCGAGCTGGACAAGAGCCTGGCGCGGTTGATTCCCTATCAGCAGCTCAAGGGTATCGACGCGGCGGTGGACTTGCTGGTGACGGCATTGGAGCAGCGCCAGCGCATCCTCATCGTCGGTGACTTCGACGCCGATGGTGCCACCGCCAGCACCGTAGGCACCCTGGGCCTGCGTTTGCTCGGTGCGGCCCATGTCGATTACCTGGTGCCCAACCGCTTCGAATACGGCTATGGCCTGACCCCGGAAATCGTCGCGGTGGCCCTGCAGCGCGAGCCGCAGTTGCTGATCACCGTGGACAATGGCATCTCCAGTGTCGAAGGCGTGGCGGCGGCAAAAGCGGCGGGGCTGAAGGTGCTGGTGACCGACCACCACTTGCCCGGGGATGAGCTGCCGGCGGCGGATGCCATCGTCAACCCGAACCAGCCGGGCTGTGAGTTCCCGAGCAAGGCCCTGGCCGGCGTGGGCGTGATCTTCTACGTACTGATGGCCCTGCGCGCGCGTTTGCGCAGTTTGGGCTGGTATGAAAACAAGCCTCAACCCAACATTGGCGAGCTGCTCGACCTGGTCGCCCTGGGCAGCGTCGCCGACGTGGTGCCCCTGGACGCCAATAACCGCATCCTCGTGCATCAGGGCCTGGAGCGTATTCGTGCCGGTCGCGCACGGCCGGGGATCAAGGCGATCCTCGAAGTGGCCAAGCGGGATGCGGCGCGCATCACCTCCACCGACCTCGGCTTTATCCTCGGGCCACGCTTGAACGCCGCCGGGCGCCTGGACGATATGAGCCTGGGCATCGAATGCCTGCTCACCACGGATTTCGCCGCGGCACGGGAAATGGCCGCACAACTGGACGGCATGAACCAGGACCGCAAATCCATCGAGCAGGGCATGCAGCGCGAAGCCCTGGCTCAGCTCAAGGACTTGCCGGTGGACTCAATGCCCTACGGCTTGTGCCTGTTTGATCCGGACTGGCACCAAGGTGTGATCGGCATTCTTGCGTCGCGCATGAAGGAGCGCTATTTCCGCCCCACCATTGCCTTCGCCGATGCAGGCGATGGGCTGCTCAAGGGCTCAGGGCGCTCTGTGCAAGGCTTCCACATCCGCGATGCCCTGGCGGTGGTTGCGAGCCAGCATCCCAACCTGATCGCCAAATACGGCGGCCACGCCATGGCGGCGGGGTTGACCTTGCCCGAGGAAAATTTCCCACTGTTTGCCGAGGCCTTTGACGCCGAAGTGCGTCGGCAGCTGCGCGAAGAAGACCTCACCGGGCGCCTGCTGTCCGACGGTACCCTGGCGGTGGAAGAGTTTCACCTGGAGCTGGCGCGCGCACTGCGCCACGCCGGACCGTGGGGGCAGCACTTTCCCGAACCGTTGTTCCATGGCGTGTTCCAGCTGGTCGAGCAGCGGGTAGTAGGGGAACGGCACCTGAAAGTGGTGCTCAAGAGCGAATGCGGGTCGGTGAAGCTCGATGGTATTGCCTTCGGCGTCGACCGGGAAGTCTGGCCGAACCCGACCGTACGTTGGGTGGAGTTGGCCTACAAACTGGATGTGAACGAGTTTCGTGGCAATGAAACCGTGCAACTGATGATTGCCCACATCGAGCCGCGCTAGATCTTACCGACGCCGCAAAAAACTGTGGGAGGGGCTTGCCCCCGATAGCTGAGTGTCAGTCAACAATGCTGTGACTGACCTACCGCTATCGGGGGCAAGCCCCTCCCACAGTTTGTTTGGCGTACCGCCCGGAATTACTCGGACTTGGCCTGATGCTTCACGATGATGTCTACCAGACGCTTGGCCAGTGCCGGGTAGTTCTCATCGAAGTGATGCCCGCCCGGCAGTTTCACCGCCTCGCCCACGGCGGTCTTGTCGGTGCAGCCACTCTCGTCGACTTCTTCGGCACCGTAGATGCACACCACCTTGTCAGCCGGCAGCTTGGCCATTTCCGGGCCGGTCGCGGCTTCTTTGCCGGCGTTGCCCAGCCAGCCTTCCACTTCGATTTCAAAGCTGCCGGTGCGGGCGAAGGCCAGCAGGATGATGACGTCCACACGCTGTTGTTCGTTTTCCGGCAGGCGGTTGTAGATCGCCGGCAGGACGTCCGCGCCGAAGGAGTAACCGGTCAGCACGAAGCGCTTGGTGCCCCATTTCTGCCGGTAGTGCTGCATCAGCTCGGTGAGGTCCTTGGCGCTTTGTTCCGGGGTCTTGTGCTGCCAGTAGTAGCGCAGGGTGTCGATGCCGACCACCGGGTAGCCGATCTTGGCCATTTCGCCGGCCACGTCGCGGTCGAGGTCACGCCAGCCGCCATCCCCGGAAAGGAACAGCGTCACGGTGTCCTTGGCCTGGCCAGCCGGCACTTCCACCACGGGAATCGCCAGGCCGCCGTTGTCCGAACCCACCAGTTGCTTGCGCAGTTCGTTGTTCAGCACTTGCGGATAGTGAATGTCGTAGTCGCTGATACTGGTGGTGGCGCGCGGGGTGTCACGTACGAAACTGGCGCTTTCATCGTCAGGGTTGTCGTTCCAGGCCACCAACCAATTACCGTGTGCGGCGGTTTTCGGCAGTGGGTCCTTGCACCCTTCCTGCACCAACGCGAAGCCGACGGAGATGGCGTTGGCCTTGTCGTCGCTCTGAGTGGCCAGCCAGCGCCAGGCGAGGGCGGCGCCAGGGCCGATGCCGCTGACCAGGGTCGCGGGGCCCTTGAGCTGGCCCAGGGCGCTTTGCAGCGCTTGTTCCTGCAGCTTGCAGTCATCCTTTGGCAGGATCACCTGGACGATCTGCGCCTTGCCGCCCTGGCTCAGGGTAATCAACTGGCTATCGGTCAGTGTTTCGTCAGCCATCACCGCCACCGCGACGCGGGCTTTCGGGGTGCCGGCCGGGGTCACGCGGGTCATCACCGAGCCGTCGGCCTGGGGCAGTTGCTCCAGGGTCGGCTGCGGGGCAGGGCGGTTCCAGAACCAAAAGCCGCCACCCAGGACCAGGGCGAGCAGCACTACAAAGGCCAATACATACCGCCAGGAGCGTCGAATCATCAGCGTTTCACCAATCCAGTCAAGCCGCCCGCGATCAGGGCGGCGGTATCGGCCAGTGCCACCAGCGGGTCAAGTCCTGCGGGCACGGCCATGTAACGGGGTTCCCAGTCAGGCTGGAACTTGTCTTTGAAGCGGCGCAAGCCTTGGAAGTTATACAGTTGCTCGCCGCGACGGAACACCATCGAGCCCAGGCGCTGGGTCAGTGGCGCGCCGCGTCGCGGTTGCAGGCCCGACAACGGCACCATGCCGAGGCTGAAGCGGGCGTAGCCGTGACTCTTATAGTGTTGAATCAGGCCGACCATCATGAATTCCATGGTCAACTTGGGCGCATCCGGGTGGGCGCGCATCAGGTCGAGGCTGGCCAGGTCGTGGTTGTAGGTCTCGAGCAGGTTGGCGAAGGCCACCGGGCGGCCTTCGAAGCGAATGATCGCGATACGAAAGTGCTTGAGGTAGTCGTCGCTGAAGCGTCCGAGGGAAAAGCCTTTTTCCCGCACATTCTTACCGGTAAGCCAGGCGTCCGAGATGACTTTTAATTCATCCATCGGTGCCGTGCCGGGTTCAAAGATCTCCAGGGACAGGCCGTCCCGGGTGCCACGGTTCCAGGTGTAGCGCAGGTCCTTCATCTCTTTGCCCTTGGCTTCCAGGTCAAAGCGTTTCAGGTCGACGCGCGCCTCTTCGCCCAGCTTGATCGCGGTGAGGCCGATGTCCATGTAATAGGGCAGGTTCTCGGCGCGTACCTGATAGAACACCGGGCGTGCATGATGGATGTCGCACAGATCGCGGAACTGCCAGATCATTTCGGCACGGGGCTGGGTCGGACCGATCGGGTCATACAAGGCCACCAGGCTGCGGCCGCGACGGGCATACATCAGGAACGCTTCGTCATTCGGATGGAACAGCAGCGCCTTGTCGCCGGTCAGCGCCAGGCCGCCGTCGGGTTGCGACGATGCCATCAGGATCTTGCTGGCGCGTTCCAGCTCCTCGGGAGTCGGCAGGTGGATCACCGGGCGTGCGGTGCGCAGCAGCCAGGTCAGCGAGACGATGACCAGCAGCACGGCGGCGCCCAGCAACGAGCGCAGGCCGCGCGGGGCGTTGGCGTCGAGAGTGAACTGCCACCACAGTTGATGGCTGTACGGTACATCTTGATACGCGAACAGCAGCAGCCAGATAGAAGCCCCCAGCACACAGACGCTGGCTACCAGGTACAGCGGTGAGAAAGGCAGCTCGGTCAGGCGGCTGGCGCGATAGAACGAGCGGCGGAAGATCGCCAGCAGTATCGCCGTCATGGTCATCAGGCTGGCTTCTTCCCAATCGAAGCCCTTGAGCAGCGAGAGCAGGGCGCCCACCAGCAGCAGCACCATGGTCAGCATCCACGCAGCCGACAGGCGTCGACGCAGGCCCTGGGCCAGCAACAGGCACAGCACGCCGATCAGGCTGGCACCGAAGTGCGAGGCGTCAATCAGGCGGTGGGGAATCAGGAAGCCGATGTTTTCCAGGCGTGAGTCGATTTCTGGCGTGGCGCCGGAAAACAGCAGGACCACGCCGGACAAAAAAACCAGTACGGCCAGCACCGGCGCCGCCAAACCCGAGGCTACCCGCAGGCTTTGCTGAGTCTGGAACAGGCGCTGGGCCTCGTTGACCAGCAGGAACACACAGGCGATCAGCAGCGGCAGGACCACGTAGATCATTCGGTACAGCAGCAGGGCGGCGGCCAAGGGCGCGGCGCCGAGCTTGTCGGCGAATGCGGCGAGCAGGATGGCTTCGAATACGCCCACGCCCCCTGGCACATGGCTGAGTACACCGGCGGCCAACGCCAGCAGATACACCAGCAGGAACGGGCCGAAAGGCGGTGCTTCCGGCAGCAGCATATAAAGGACGGTAGCGGCGGCGGCAACGTCCAGTGCGGTGATGATCAGTTGCAGGAATGTCAGGCGGCGACCGGGCAGACGCAGGGTTCGACGCCCGGCCTTTACCAGCAGGTTGTCCGGGTAGGGTTGTTCCGGCAGGCGGCGGCGATAGATGCCGATGCACAACATGGCCGACAGTAACAGCACTGCACCGGCAACGCCGCCGAGCACCGTTTGTGGCAAATGCAGGTAGGTCGACGCTGCCGGCAAGTTGCTCAACGTGGCCAATGCAGCCAGCGGGGGCAGGGCGCAGCCCAGTGCCAGGCTGGCGAACACGGTCATGTGGGCGACTTCCGAAGCCCCGATGCCGTGGCGTGCATATAAACGGTAGCGTACCGAGCCGCCCGAGAGCATTGACAGACCAATGGCATTGCCGATCGCAAAGGCAGTAAAGCCGCCAAGGGCCAAGGTCTTGGCAGGCAGGTTCACCCCGGCATAACGTGCGCCTGAAAACTCATAGCCCAGCAGAATGACGAACCCGGCGACGGCGGCGGCGAACGCACCGAGCAACGCGGGTTTGGGCACTTCCAGGATCGAGTCGTGGAGGGCGTAGAGATCCAGCTCCAATAGCAGGTGCCGACAGGCGATCAGGGCGATTGCGAACAGCAACAAGGTCACGGCCAGCCCGATGGGTTGCCGGTATTTGCTCAACAGATCCAGCCAGCGCAAGCGGGTGGGGGCGATAGGTTGTTCTGCTGTGACGGTGTCTTGTGGTTCAGACGAGTTGGCGCGCATCAATCACCTCGTGGATTGTGCGCGACAGGATGGAGGTATCCAGCCAAGTTACCAATCCCTATGGACAAAATAATTACAAATATTAACGCGGATCACCGGGTGCGGCGACTGCGGCCATTGGTCGTAGAGGCGTAAGCATAGCGTGCAATGAGATGGACTCAACAAACCGCGTACGGTTTCATGAAAGATGCCATACCATTGTTTCAGAAGAACTTTTTCATCGGATACAAAAAAGGCCACTCTTTCGAGTAGCCTTTTTTGATGTTTGGTTGCGGGAGCCGGATTTGAACCGACGACCTTCGGGTTATGAGCCCGACGAGCTACCAGACTGCTCCATCCCGCGTCTGTGGGCGGCATTCTACAGCCAGATGGCGAGGTGTCAACCGTTAATGAGCCGATGGGTCAAATAAGTGTGAAATAGCTGACATGTAACCTAAGTTCGCGATTGAAAACGCTTTTTGTAGTGAGCGGGCTTGCCCCGCGCCGGGCTGCGGAGCAGTCCGTGGTGAAGTGCACACTATCTTGTGTGGGGCTGCTTGCCAGTCCAGCGCGGGGCAAGCCCGCTCGCTAAAACAAAAAAGGCCACTCTTTCGAGTAGCCTTTTTTGATGTTTGGTTGCGGGAGCCGGATTTGAACCGACGACCTTCGGGTTATGAGCCCGACGAGCTACCAGACTGCTCCATCCCGCGTCTGTGTGTCGGCATTCTACAGAGGATCGCGAGTGTGTCAACCGTTGAATCGAAGAAAAGCGCTTGTGGTTCAATCGGTTAGCTCTCCATGTAGAGCCGTTTGAGGGGTTCGGGCCAGTGGGGCCAAGGGTTTCAGCTCTATTGGAAGGCTGATTTCGATTGAGAAAATAAATTCATCTGGGAAATTTCCTACCACTCAGGCGGAAGATTCAAACTACTGGTGCTATATACAGGGGTGAATGCGATACTGGCCATCCGTTGGATTACACCCGCCTTTCTACTTATGACGCAGCGCAAAATCATCCACGTTGACTGTGATTGCTTCTACGCCGCCATTGAGATGCGCGATGACCCGAGCCTGGCGCAAAAGCCCCTGGCGGTAGGTGGGTCGGCAGATCGAAGGGGCGTGATCGCTACATGCAACTACGAAGCGCGGGCGTATGGGGTGCGTTCCGCCATGTCGTCGCGGCATGCCCTGAAGCTCTGCCCGGACCTGACCATCGTCAAGCCGCGCATGGATGCCTATAAGGAGGCGTCGAAGGAAATCCAGACGATCTTTCGCGACTACACCGACCTGATCGAGCCCCTGTCGCTGGACGAGGCCTACCTGGATGTCTCCGACAGCCCGCACTTTGGCGGCAGCGCCACACGCATCGCCCAGGACATTCGGCGCCGGGTCTCCAACCAATTGCACATCACTGTGTCCGCCGGCGTGGCGCCGAATAAGTTTTTGGCCAAGATCGCCAGTGATTGGAAAAAGCCCAACGGCCTGTTTGTCATCACCCCGGATCAGGTCGAGGACTTTGTCTCCCAACTGCGGGTAAGCAAGTTGCACGGCGTGGGCAAGGTGACGGCAGACAAGCTGGCGCGCCTGGGCATCGAAGACTGCCTGCAATTGCGCGAATGGAACAAGTTGGCGTTGGTGCGTGAGTTCGGCAGCTTTGGCGAGCGCTTGTGGAGCCTGGCCCGTGGGATAGATGAACGTGTGGTGCAGAACGACAGCCGGCGGCAGTCCATCAGTGTGGAAAATACCTACGATGTGGATTTGCCGGATCTCTCAAGCTGCCTGGCGAAACTTCCAGAGTTGATGGAGACCCTGGTAGGGCGCATGGCGCGTATCGACAGCAGCTACAAGGCGGGCAAGCCGTTCGTTAAGGTGAAGTTCCATGACTTTACCCAGACGACGCTGGAGCAGGCGGGCGCGGCGCGGGATCTGGAGAGTTATCAACAGTTGATGACCCAGGCGTTCAATCGCGGTGGGAAACCGGTGCGGTTGTTGGGGATTGGGGTGCGGCTGCTGGACCTGAGTGGCGGGAACGAACAGTTAGAGTTCTCCTGGTAGAAGCCGGGAAAAAATGTGGGAGGAAGCAAGCCCCCTCCCACATTTGGATCTGCAGCGTTTTCGAAGCCTCAGCGTGCTCCGGGATCCGCCACCAACCGCCCTGCATCCTTGGTCAACGCCTGCAGGAATTCCTGCTGCAGCTCGGGATCATTGCGGGTCAGTTCGATCAGGCTTTGTTCCAGTTCGCTGGCTTCTTCCTCCAGGCCCAGCTCCGACAGGCGCTTGACCCGGTGCACCCACTGGCTGACTTCATCGTCTTCCAGGTCGTCGTAGATCAGGCCGTGGGCTTCCAGCAACTTGCCGCGCAGGGTGCTGCTGATCGCCAGGGTCGAGTCCGAGTGCACGTCGTCCTGGCCATCTTCCACGCTGATCTTCAAGGTCGTGACGCGGTTCAGGTCCTGCTCGGCAAACGGGCTGTCCAACAGGTTCAGGCGCAGCACGCCGTTGCGGTCGGTGGTCAGCTCATGGGTCTGTTTGCCGGCGGTGACCTGGACCGGGCGCTCGCTCCAGGGCAGGCTCGAATACTCCACGCGTTTGTCGCGCTGGACTTCATCGATACCCGCCAGGTTCTGTTGCGCGCGCCCATGGGATTGCACGTTCATGAACGGGTTGAGACCGTCCACGCCGTAGGTCAGCCAGTCGTGGGTCATGCTGGTAGGCAGGTTGCCGAGGGCGAAGATGTTCGCCACGTTGGCGCCCGCACCCGCGACCAAAGCCACTGCACCCAGGGGCATCTCATAGAGTTTGCGCCAGGGCTGGTAAGGCGTGTAGCGATCGTAACGACGGGTAACTTCGAATTCGGTGACCTCAAAGGTCTTTTGCTCGTGAATGCGAACCCGGCGTTGCGGCAGTTCCAGCACTTTGGGTTCGCCTACATCGATCTGCAGGCTGTGGTCGAGCAACTTACGCTCGACCCGCTCCTCGTGCTCACTGCGTTGCGACATCTGATTGGCGCAGCCGCTGACCAGCAGGGCGCCGCACAAGGCGGCGCCCCCCAGGGCTCTGGTGTTTCGCTTGAACATGACTTCTCTTGATCTGGTTTTCAGCGACGAATACGCGCCTGGAGGAAAGACAGCACGTCAGCCACCGGCAACGGTTGGGCTTCGGCTTCGGTCCGGCTCTTGTATTCCAGATTGCCATCGGCCAGGCCGCGGTCACTGACCACGATCCGGTGCGGAATGCCAATCAGCTCCATGTCGGCGAACTTGATGCCCGGGCTGGTTTTCTTGTCGCGGTCATCCAGCAGCACTTCAAAACCAGCAGCCGTGAGTTCGGCATACAGTTTGTCGGTGGCTTCGCGTACTTGCTCGGTTTCGTAACGCAGCGGTACCAGGGCCACCTGGAAAGGCGCCAGGGCGTCACTCCAGATAATGCCTTTCTCGTCGTTGTTCTGCTCGATGGCAGCGGCAACCACGCGGGAAACGCCAATGCCGTAGCAGCCCATGTCGAGGGTGATCGGCTTGCCGTTCTCGCCCAGCACTTCGCACTTCATCGCCTTGCTGTACTTGTTGCCCAGCTGGAAGATGTGCCCGACTTCGATGCCGCGCTTGATTTCCAGGGTGCCCTTGCCGTCCGGGCTTGGGTCACCGGCCACCACGTTGCGCAGGTCGGCAACGGTCGGCACCGGCAGGTCACGCTCCCAGTTCACGCCGAAGTAGTGCTTGTCGTCGATGTTCGCGCCGATACCGAAGTCGCTCATCAGCTCGACCGAGCGGTCGATGATGATCGGCAACGGCAGGTTCAGCGGGCCGAGGGAACCGGCACCGGCGCCGATGGCGTCGCGCAGTTCGGCATCGCTGGCCATGACCAGCGGGCTGGCCACGCCAGGTTGCTGGGCGGCCTTGATTTCGTTGAGTTCGTGGTCGCCACGGATCACCAGGGCGATCAGCTTGCCTTCTTCTTCGGCATGCACGATCAGGGTCTTGATGGTCTTTTCAATCGGCAGATTGAATTTCTCCACCAGGGCCGCGATGGTCTTGGTCTCTGGCGTATCCACCAGGCGCAGTTCTTCAGCCGGGGCTGGACGGGAGGTTTCCCGTGGCACGGCTTCGGCTTTCTCGATGTTCGCCGCGTAGTCGGAACCGTTGCTGAACGCGATATCGTCTTCGCCGGACTCGGCCAGTACGTGGAATTCGTGGGAGCCGGCACCGCCGATGGAGCCATTGTCCGCTTCAACCGCCCGGAACTTCAGGCCCAGGCGCGTGAACACATTGCAGTAGGCCTGGTGCATGCGGTCATAGGTGACCTGCAGCGATGCCTGGTCGGCGTGGAACGAATAGGCGTCCTTCATGATGAATTCGCGGCCGCGCATCAAACCGAAGCGTGGGCGGATTTCATCGCGGAATTTGGTCTGGATCTGATACAGGTTCAGAGGCAACTGTTTATAGCTGCTCAACTCGTTGCGCATCAGGTCGGTGATCACTTCTTCATGGGTCGGGCCGGCGCAGAAGTCGCGGCCATGACGGTCCTTGAAGCGCAGCAACTCAGGGCCGTACTCTTCCCAGCGCCCGGATTCCTGCCACAGCTCGGCCGGTTGGGTGCTCGGCATCAACACTTCGAGAGAGCCGGCGGCGTTCATTTCTTCGCGAACGATGGCTTCGACCTTGCGCATCACCTTCAAGCCCATGGGCAGCCAGGTGTACAGGCCCGAGGCCAGTTTGCGAATCATGCCGGCGCGCAGCATCAGCTGGTGGCTGATCACGACCGCATCGGAAGGCGTTTCTTTCTGTGTGGCGAGCAAATATTGACTGGTACGCATGGTAGGCCGTTGTCGGTTGCTTGAACTTGAAATGACTTGGGATTGTACGGGCGCAAACTGCCGCCGTACAGGCATCAGAATGCAGGGCTGTCTGTAGGCGCAGAGCTTGCTCGCGATGGGGCGCCGCGGTCTGGCTTTTAAAGGGCCCCCAGAATCAGTCCTCTACCGGCGGATTCAACCGCATCCGCCGATTTTCCTGATACCAGTGCAACGCAATCAGCAGCAGTGTCGGTACGCCCAGCATGCAGGTGATCAGGAAGAAGTTGTGGTACCCGAACTTCTCCACCATCACCCCCGAGTACCCGCCGATCAGGCGCGGCAGCAACAGCATGATCGAACTGAGCAGCGCATATTGGGTGGCGGAAAACTTGAGGTTGGTCAGGCTCGACAGGTAGGCCACGAATGCCGACGTGGCCAGGCCCGAGCTGAAGTTATCCAGGGAGATGGTAAAGATCAGCATCTGCAGGTCGGGGCCCATGTCGGCGAGCATCACGAACAGCAGGTTGGTCCCCGCCGACGCCACGCCACCGATAAACAGGATCGGCAGGATGCCGAAGCGCACGATCAGCAGGCCGCCCATGCCGGCGCCGAGCAGGGTCATGATCAGGCCGAAGATCTTGCTGACCCCGGCGATCTGGTCCTTGGTAAAACCCTGGTCGATGTAGAACACGTTGGCCATCACGCCCATCACCGTGTCGGACATACGATAGGTGGCGATCAGCCCCAGCAGCAGCAATGCCTGCCAGCGGTAGCGCAGGATAAAGTCGTTGACCGGCGTGAGCACCGGCGCCAGGCCCCGCCGGCCCATTGCCGACAGGCACAGCGTGGTGAGAATGATATAGAGAATGGCGCGCAGGAACGCGCGGTCGTCCATCAGCAAGTCCCACAGGCTGACGCCGTGAAACAGCACGCTGGCGAAGTCGGTGTTGAACAACTGGGTGAACATCGCCGGTACGGATACCAGCAACACGATCAGCACAAACACCGACACCAGTTGATGCACGAAGCTATAGCGCCCGGCCTGCAACTGGGTGCGCAGCGGTACATTCGGTTCGCGCATGAACAGCGTGGTCAGCAGCGCCGGGATCATCAGCACGCCGAACAGCACATAGGTACCGGTCCAGGCCGAGTGCTTATAGTTGAAGCCGGTGGAGCCGAAGCCTTCGGCAAAGAACAGCGCACCGGCCGTGGCCAGCAGGGCGGCGATGCGGTAGCCGGACATATAGCTGGCGGCCAGGGCGGCCTGGCGGCTGTCGTCGGCGATTTCCAGGCGATAGGCGTCGACCGCGATGTCCTGGGTGGCGGAAGCAAAGGCCACCACGACGGCAATGGCGATCAGCCAGGACAGGTGTTTCTGCGGGTCGCAGAACCCCATGCCGATCAATCCGAGGATCACCAGCGACTGTGCAAGCACCAGCCAGGAGCGACGACGTCCGAGTTTACCGAGCAGTGGCAGGCGCCATTGGTCGAGCAGCGGCGACCAGACCCATTTGAAGGCATACGCCAAACCGATCAGGCTCGCATAGCCGATGGTCTCGCGGGCCACACCGGCCTCACGCAGCCACACCGAAAGCGTCGAGAACACCAACATGTAAGGCAAGCCGGCGGCAAAGCCGAGCAACAACAGCACTAACGTCGAGGGGCTGGCATAGGCGGCGAGCGCGGCGCGCCAGGTTTTACGGGGCATGGGCTGGAGTCTGCCTCAGATTCACGGAAACAAAGCGCGCACTCTAACCGCTGTGCTCTACCGGGCGCCAGCCATGGCGCTGAATATCCACGCGATTGTTGCGCACCGTGACGCCCTCATCGCGCAAGCGTGCCCGTTGCTCGTCGCCCGAGGCGCTGCCCACCGGCAGACTTATCCGACCACCGGCACCCAGCACACGATGCCAGGGCAATGTGGTGCCCTCGGGAAGTTGGCTCAAGGTACGACCCACCCAGCGCGCGGCGCGCCCCAGCCCGGCCAGTTGCGCCAGCTCGCCGTAACTCACCACGCAACCGGCGGGGACTTGCGCCAGGGTCAGGTACAGCGCGGTGCGGCGCATCTCGGCGGGGGTTTGTGGGGCATCGGCAGGCTGATTCACTGTGGGCATATCCGTTGGGATCGTCGGTCTTTTGTAAGAAACGTCTGTAAGTATGCTGTTGAGAATTGAACTCAACACAAATCCTTGAGTCAGTCCTAGCTATCTAACACGATAATCGCCCCTTTTCGCCAACCTTGAGCTCCCCATCCGCTTATGTTGTCCAGAACCCTGCTGTGCCTCGCTGTCTTCAGTGCCTCCACGCCCCTGCTGGCCGATACCGTCTGGTTAAAAAACGGTGACCGCCTGACCGGCAAGATCAAGGTCTTCGACGGTGGCAAGCTGCTGATCCAGACCGACTACGCCGGCGCCATTCCGGTGGACTGGAAGCAGGTGAAAACCCTGGAGAGCGACCAGGAGTTGCTGGTCAAGCAGGACGCCTACACCGGCGAGAAGGCCAAGTCCCTGCAGGCGGCGGACGATGGCAAGGTGGTGCTGGCCAATGGCGAGGCGCCCAAGACTGTCGAGCTGGCAAGTATCCAGCAGATCATCAAGCCCAAGCCGGTGATCGAAGACCTGGTGTGGAAGGGCAATGTCGACATGGCGCTGGACTACAAGCGCGCCGAAAAAGACACCAACGACTACGACATCGACTTCAAGACCACCGCGCGCCATGGCCAATGGCGCCATACCGGGCAGGGCGAATACAACCGCGAGTTCCAGGACGACGTCACCACCACCGACAACTGGGCGCTGGAGTATGACCTGGACCGCTTCATCACCGAGCACTGGTTCTGGCAGGGGCGCCTGACCTACAAGCGCGACAAGGTTGAAGACCTGGCGCGCCAACGTACCGTCGGTACCGGCCCGGGCTACCAGTTCTGGGACGACGAGCTGGGGGCATTCTCCCTCGGCTCGCTGGTCAACCGCACCGATTACGAGTACGCCGATGGCGGCAAGGACAACTTCTATTCCCTGGCCATGAAGTGGAACTACAACCGCTACCTGGTGGGCAAGACCGTTGAGTTCTTCACCAATGGCGAGGTGGGCAAGCCTATCGACGGCCCGGCCGAGTACTCCCTGGATGCGGAAATGGGCCTGCGCTATAAAGTCACAGAGTGGGCATCGCTCAACCTCAAGGCCGAGCGCGACGTGATCAGCGGCGATTCGGAAAGCAGCCTGAGCAAAACCCGCTATACCGCAGGCTTCGGCGTCGCCTGGTAATCGAGCCCTGGCAACCGGCGCGTAGATTGATTACCTTGTGTTGAGATCCATTCCCATACGCTATGGGCGGCTGAATACCCGAGGAGTCATACATTGAGCGCGCAGGTTGCCAAGAACGCCCGAGAGCTGTTGCTCAAGGAATACCGTGGGGCTCTCTCCACACTCTCCAAGGCCATGCCCGGCTTTCCGTTCGGCTCGGTCGTGCCGTATTGCCTCGACGAGCAGGGCCGCCCGCTGATCCTGATCAGCCGTATTGCCCAGCACACCCATAACCTGCAAAAAGATCCCAAGTGCTCGCTGCTGGTCGGCGAGCGCGAAGCGGATGACGTGCAGGCCGTGGGGCGCCTGACCTACCTGGCCGAAGCCGAGAAACTCGAGGACCCGGCCGCCATCGAAGCAGCGGCCGAGCGCTATTACCGCTACTTCCCCGATTCGGCCAACTACCACCAGGCCCACGATTTCGATTTCTGGGTGCTCAAGCCGGTGCGCCACCGTTATATCGGCGGGTTTGGCGCGATTCACTGGATCGACCAATTGACCCTGGCCAACCCCTTCGCGGGCAAGGCCGAGCGCAGCATGATCGAGCACATGAACAGCGACCACACCAAGGCCATTGCCCACTACGTCGAGTTGGCCGGCTTGCCTGCTTTCGAACCTGCGCAATTGGCCGGCATCGACAGCGAAGGCCTGCACCTGCGCATCGGCCAGGCTTTGCACTGGCTGCCGTTTGCGGCATCTTGCAACACGCCGACACAAGTACGCGAAGCCCTGGTTTCATTGGCCCACGCTGAGGTCTGGCCGAAAAAAGCCGCCGCTGAAGCTTGAATTCACGAAACGGCGACGTCATCTAAGGTGGACTGGCAAGGCATTCTTGCGTTGAGGAACCTTTTGATGCGCCCTTTTTTATTGCTCTTTCTGCTGTTCCCGGTGTTGGAGCTGTTCGTATTCGTTCAAGTCAGCGGTGCGATCGGGTTTTTCCCGGCCCTGTTGCTGATCATTCTCGGCTCGATGCTCGGCGTCCTGGTGCTGCGTGTCGCCGGCCTGGCCACGGCGCTGCGCGCCCGTGAGAGCCTGAACCGCGGCGAACTGCCGGCCCAGACCATGCTCGAAGGCCTGATGATGGCGTTGGCGGGCGGCCTGTTGATCCTGCCCGGCTTTATCAGCGACGTAGTGGGCCTGGTGATGCTGCTGCCGTTCACCCGCAAATTGCTGGCGGGCAAGATGCGCCAGCGCGCCGAAGAGGCCGCTCTTCGCCAACGTGCGTTCGCCGACGACCTGCAACCCCGTGGCGGCCCGGCTCCGCGCCAACCGTTGGGGCGAGAAGGCGACGTGATCGAAGGCGAGTTCGAACACCGCGACAGCAAATAACCGCTTCACTGGCACGGCACCTTCGGGTGCCGTGTTGCTTTTATAGGCTGGCAGACGCAAAAAAAATCATCGCCGGCCCCTTGTAATAAGCTTATGCGCCCTTATGTAACGGTCACCGCAAGGTTTCTGGTGGCGACACCGGACAGACTTCCGTGTTTCGCCCAGCGAACCGCGACCGGCACTGCCGGAATACAACCCGCCGGTATCGATACCGGCCGATGAAAAACACAATTAGGAGAGATCGACAATGAGCAAGCTTCGTCCTCTGCACGACCGCGTCGTAATCCGTCGCAGCGAAGAAGAAAAGAAAACCGCTGGCGGTATCGTTCTGCCAGGTTCGGCTGCTGAAAAAGCCAACCACGGTGTGATCGTCGCTGCAGGCCCAGGCAAGACTCTGGAAAACGGTGACGTACGTGCGCTGGCCGTTAAAGTCGGTGACAAGGTTGTATTTGGCCCTTACTCCGGCAGCAACACTGTGAAAGTCGACGGCGAAGACCTGCTGGTTATGGCTGAGAACGAGATTCTCGCCGTTCTGGAAGACTGATTTCCCCGCTCATTTTCCCGTTACTACAAAGTATTTAAGGAATATCGATCATGGCTGCTAAAGAAGTTAAATTCGGCGATTCCGCCCGTAAGAAAATGCTCACCGGTGTCAACATCCTGGCTGACGCAGTAAAAGCGACCCTGGGCCCGAAAGGCCGTAACGTGATCATCGAGAAGAGCTTCGGCGCTCCGACCATCACCAAGGACGGCGTTTCCGTCGCCAAAGAAATCGAACTGGAAGACCGTTTCGAAAACATGGGCGCGCAGCTGGTCAAAGACGTTGCCTCCCGTGCCAACGATGACGCAGGCGACGGTACTACCACCGCCACCGTTCTGGCTCAGGCCATCGTCAACGAAGGCTACAAGGCCGTTGCTGCCGGCATGAACCCGATGGACCTCAAGCGCGGCATCGACAAGGCCACCATCGCCATCGTCGCTGAGCTGAAGAACCTGTCCAAGCCTTGCGCCGACACCAAGGCTATCGCCCAGGTAGGCACCATCTCCGCCAACTCCGACAGCTCCATCGGCGACATCATTGCCGAAGCCATGGAAAAAGTCGGTAAAGAAGGCGTGATCACCGTTGAAGAAGGCACTGGCCTGGAAAACGAACTGTCGGTTGTTGAAGGCATGCAGTTCGACCGTGGCTACCTGTCCCCGTACTTCGTCAACAAGCCGGAAACCATGGTTGCCGAGCTGGACAGCCCGCTGATCCTGCTGGTCGACAAGAAGATCTCCAACATCCGCGAAATGCTGCCAGTGCTGGAAGCCGTTGCCAAAGCCGGCCGCCCACTGCTGATCGTTTCCGAAGACGTTGAAGGCGAAGCCCTGGCGACCCTGGTTGTGAACAACATGCGTGGCATCGTTAAAGTCGCAGCCGTCAAGGCTCCAGGCTTCGGCGACCGTCGCAAGGCCATGCTGCAGGACATCGCCGTCCTGACCGGCGGTACCGTTATCTCCGAAGAGATCGGCCTGAGCCTGGAAAGCGCCACCCTGGAAAACCTGGGTAGCGCCAAGCGCGTGACCATCTCCAAGGAAAACACCATCATCGTTGACGGTGCTGGCGTTGACGGCGACATCCAATCGCGCATCACTCAGATCCGTGCCCAGGTTGCTGAGACGTCCTCGGACTACGACCGTGAAAAACTGCAAGAGCGCCTGGCCAAGCTGTCCGGCGGCGTTGCAGTGATCAAGGTTGGCGCGGGTTCCGAAGTTGAAATGAAAGAGAAGAAAGCCCGCGTTGAAGACGCCCTGCACGCAACCCGCGCAGCCGTCGAAGAAGGCGTGGTACCTGGCGGTGGCGTTGCGCTGATCCGTGCCCTGGAAGCCCTGACCAACCTGACCGGCGACAACGCTGACCAGAACGTCGGTATCGCTGTGCTGCGTCGTGCGGTTGAAGCACCGCTGCGCCAGATCGCTGCCAACTCCGGCGACGAGCCAAGCGTTGTGGTCAACGAAGTCAAGAACGGCAAAGGTAACTACGGTTACAACGCTGCGACTGGCGTCTACGGCGACATGATCGAAATGGGCATCCTGGACCCAACCAAGGTGACTCGTTCCGCGCTGCAGGCCGCAGCCTCCATCGGTGGTCTGATCCTGACCACCGAAGCTGCAATCGCTGACAAGCCGAAGGCTGAAGGCTCGGCTGGCGGCGGTATGCCAGACATGGGCGGCATGGGTGGCATGGGCGGCATGATGTAAGCCAGCCTTACCCCTGTACTGAAAAAGCCCCGCCTGCAGTGATGCAGGCGGGGCTTTTTTGTGGGCGGCGGCTTGGGCTCAGGTGGGCGCCGCGTGCTTGGAGGGCCGGTACAGCAACAGGCAATACAGCCCCAGGCAGATCAGCCAGCAGAAAATTGCCGTCCACACGTTATGGGAAAAGAAGTGTGCGCCTTGCATCATACGGCTGACGGAAAACACGCTGCCCAAGCCGACGGCGAAGATGAATGCGCTGCGCGCCATCCGTGGCTGCCGGTCACGCAGTGCAAAAAACAGGGCAAACAAGGCGAACCCGGTGGCGGCATGACCGCCTGGCCAGCAGCGTCCGGGTTTATCGGTGGGCGGGCGAGGGCTCAGCAATTTGCTGTAGGTTTCCTGACCGCCGAATTCCTGGACGCTCCACGGGCACTGGACGCCGGTGATGGTTTTCAGCGGAGCGACAAACGCGGTCGCCAGCCCGAGTGACAGCACCAGGCAGCCCAGTTCACGACGATAGGGTTTGAGCCGTCGGAGGATAAACGTGCCGGCAAATCCCAGGATCGCCAGGACCGAGAACAGGATGACCAACTGTTTGGCACGGTCATGCAGGATGTCTTCGAGGAAGAAACTGTAACGCCCGATGAAACCGCCCTCCGCGCCGTTGTAGAACAGCTTGGCGAGGTCCATGTCCAGTGAGGTCAGCTCCAGCAGCAGCAATAGGAGCGCAGCGCCGCCGGGGATGCCCAGGCAGAGCCATAGGTTGAGAGGTTTGGAGACGGGGACGGCGGGGGTGGTGCCCATGGTGGACCCTGGTGAAAAACGTCCCGTACGGACCTGTACGGGACGTTTTGGTTAGCGCGTGCTCAGTGCCGGGGCCTCTTCCTTGGGCGCTCTCCAGCTCAGCAACTGTTGTTTGAAGCCATAGCTGGCGGCCTGGTAGTAGGTGATCGCCCGCTGGATCAACGGGTCATCGCTGCCGACCCGCAACTCCTGGCTCTCACCCAGGGCCTGGTCGTGGCGGCGCAGGCCCAGGCGTGGGCTGAGAATGGCCAGGTCCTTGCCGTCGAACAGGCCCAGATGCTGGTAGTTGCCGACCACCACCCGAGGTGGCAGTGGGTTGTCCTGCAGCAGGTTGCGACCAAAGAAGGTGGATTCGTAGCTCAGGTTGAGCAGGCCCAGCAGCGTGGGCGCCAGGTCGATCTGGCTGGCCAGTTGTGCGCTTTCCCGTGCGTCGATCAGCTTGGGTGCATAGATGAACAGCGGAATCTGGTAGTTGGTGATGGGCAGGTCTTCCTTGCCTGCGCTGCCGGCGGTGTGGTCGGCGACGAAGATGAAGATCGTGTTATCGAACCAGGGTTTTTGGCGGGCGGCTTCCAGGAATTGGCCGATGGCGTGGTCGGTGTATTTCACCGCACCGTCGCGGCCATTCCCGGATTTGATGTCGATACGCCCATCCGGGTAGGTGTAGGGGCGGTGGTTGGAGGTGGTCATCAGTTGCAGCAAAAAGGGTTGCTGCTTGGCGTAGTCGGTGTCGGCCAGCTTCAGGGTTTGGTTATACAGGTCCTCGTCGGCCATGCCCCAGGCGTTCTTGAACGAGATTTCTGACTCGGGCACGCTGCTCTGGTCCACGACGCGATAACCGTTGCCGCTGAAAAACGCGTTCATGTTATCGAAGTACCCGCGCCCGCCGTACACAAACACGCTGTCGTAACCGACGGCCGTGAGCTGTTGCCCCAGGCTGGCGAAGCCGCTTTCACGACCGATGCGCTTGACGATCGAGCGCCCGGGCGTGGGTGGAATCGCCAGGGTGATCGCCTCCAGGCCACGGTCGGTGCGGGTGCCGGTGGCATAGAAATTATTGAAATACAGGCTCTGTTTACGCAGCGCATCCAGGTTAGGCGTGAGGTTGCGCTCGTCGCCGTTGCTGCCCATGTACTTGGCGCTGAAACTTTCGATGGTCACCAGCACGACATTGGGTTTGCGCGGCGTGCCCGGATTGGTGATGGCGCGGCGGATATCCAGCGGATCCTGGCCGATAAAGCGGGCGTTGGGTTCGCTCAGCTCTGCACGCAGTTGCGTGGCGATAACCTCAGTCGGCAGGGTTTTGTAGAACTGTGGGTAATCCAGTTCGTTGTTACGGAATGCGGCGAAAAACTGATACGGACCATTGCTGGCCAGTTCGTTCTTGTAGGCGTTGCCGCCCTGGGATCGCGGGCTGTCCTGGCTGATCAGTTGCAGGCTGAGGCCGGCAACCACCAACAGGGCCAGGGCATTCACCAGGCGACCGCGCATCGGCGGCAGTGGGGCGCTCATCGCTGCATTGAACGGCTTGCGCAAGGCCAGGCTCAAGACAATCGCCAGCATGGCGAGCAGGCTCAGCAGTTTGCCGATCGGGTAGGACTCGAGCAGGTTGTTCAACACCTCGTCGGAGTACACCAGGTAATCGACGGCAATGAAGTTGAAGCGCACGCCGAACTCATCCCAGAACAGCCACTCGGCCACCGAGGTAAACAGCATGGCGAACAGGCTGACGGTGAGCACGGCCTGCAGGAACCAGCGGTGACCGCGCCGGCGCCACAGCGCGGGCGGGCACAGCAGCAAATACAGGCCCAGCGGCAGTGCCGCGTAGGCCAGGAAGCCCAGGTCGTATAGCAGGCCCACGCCAAACACTGGCAGCAGGTTGCCGCCGACTTCATCCAAATGGGTGATGAGCAGCACGCTGCGAGTGAGCAGGAAAATAACCAGCCAGGCACCGGTTACCAACAGCAGATAGCGCATTGGCGCCGTCTTGAGAAACCCCATGTCCATGTTCCTTATATCAATGGGTGGCGATCTTCTGCCTGACACTGTAGTCAGTTTGTGAAGCTATAGTGAAAAACTCGTTGGTAGGCTGAATCGGTTGAAAACCTTTATTGGCACGCCTTTCCGCTCTATCCCTGAGCCACACTTGGCCTTAAGCTGCGCGAGCCAACACGGCCGTTACCGCGTACGGAGACACTGCCCATGCGAATTCTATTGGTTGAAGACAACCGCGATATTCTGGCCAACCTGGCCGACTACCTGGGGCTAAAAGGCTACACCGTGGACTGTGCGCAGGACGGTTTGTCGGGTCTGCACCTGGCCGCCACCGAGCATTACGACTTGATCGTGCTCGACATCATGCTGCCTGGCATCGATGGCTACACCCTGTGCAAACGCCTGCGTGAAGACGCGCGCCGCGACACGCCGGTGATCATGCTGACCGCCCGCGACCAGTTGGATGACCGGCTGCAGGGCTTCAAGTCCGGTGCCGACGATTACTTGCTCAAACCGTTTGCCCTTTCGGAACTGGCCGCGCGCATCGAAGCGGTGCTGCGCCGTGCCCAAGGTGGCGGTCGCCGTGCCCTGCAAGTGGCCGATCTGAATTACGACCTCGATACCCTGGAAGTGACCCGCGAAGGGCGCCTGCTCAAGCTCAACCCGGTCGGTCTCAAGCTGCTCGCGGTCTTGATGCAGAAAAGTCCCCACGTATTGCGTCGGGAAGTGCTGGAAGAGGCGCTGTGGGGCGATGACTGCCCGGACAGCGACAGCCTGCGCAGCCACGTGCACCAGTTGCGCCAGGTGATCGATAAGCCGTTCGCCAAGCCGTTGCTGCAAACCGTGCATGGTGTGGGTTACCGCCT
Organism: Pseudomonas sp. NFX5; assembly: GCF_049132125.1. Classification (NCBI taxonomy): domain Bacteria; kingdom Pseudomonadati; phylum Pseudomonadota; class Gammaproteobacteria; order Pseudomonadales; family Pseudomonadaceae; genus Pseudomonas; species Pseudomonas sp. NFX5. The sequence continues at coordinate 71,506 of NZ_JAFMZG010000012.1, read as the reverse complement.
GGCCGAGGGCCGTGATGGAGTTTAAGCAAAGCCTTGCCCAGCGGATCATCATCGCCTTTGCCTTGATGAGTGCGTTGGTGGCGGGGGCCTTCGCCATGGGCATCGTCGCCACCGTGCACCTGGTGGAAGAGAAGTTGATCTCGGCAGGCTTGGGCGGTGACCTGCAGCGCCTGCTGCTGATGGACACCGTCGAGGACTGGCGGCACCGGCCCGAGCCCGACCAGCTGTTTTACTTCAGCGGTGGCCCGGGGGATTTTGAATTGCCCAAGGACCTGCGGCATCTGGAACCAGGGTTTCATGAGGTGTTTCGCGAGGCGCTGTCGTACCACGCCATGGTCGAAGTGGTCGACGGTCGGCGCTATGTGCTGCTGCAGGATCAAAGCGATTTCGAAGAGCGCGAGCGCGTGCTGTTTGCCGTGGTGCTGGTGGGCTTCGTGCTCAGCCTGGCGCTGGCGGTATTCCTCGGCTGGGTGCTGGCCCGTAAAGTGATGGCGCCGGTGGTGCGCCTGGCCCGCCAGGTGCGGCACCGCGACCAGTTGCTGGGCCTGGCGCCGCCCCTGGCCCCGGACTACGCAGCCGACGAAGTGGGTGAGCTGGCGGTGGCCTTCGACGCCACGCTGGGGCGCCTGCGCCAGGCATTGTCCCGTGAGCAGTTGTTCACCAGCGATGTCAGCCACGAACTGCGCACGCCTTTGATGGTCCTGGCCAGCTCCTGCGAATTGTTGCTGGAAAACCCGGCTATCGATCAGCGTGGGCGTAACCAGGTCGAGCGAATCGCCCGGGCCTGCGAAGAAATGCGCGAACTGGTACAAACCTTCCTGATGCTGGCCCGGGCTCAACATGATGACGGCAGCATGTCACCCAAGGCCAATCTGTCCCAGGTCGCTGATGATCTGCTCGGCATCTGGCGCGAGCCCATCGAGCACAAGGGCCTGGAGTTGATCTACCAGCCGGGCGACCCGCTGGATACGCGCTACAACGCGACCTTCCTGCATGCCGTGATGGGCAACCTGTTGCGCAATGCCCTGCATTACACCGAAAGCGGCTTCATCCGGCTGACCCTGGAGCCGACCGGGTTTGTGGTGGAAGACAGCGGCGTCGGCATTCCCGAAGACAAGCGCGAAGCGATGTTCGAGCCGTTCGTCCGCGGCAGTGAGAAGCGCGGTGAGGGCCTGGGGTTGGGGTTGTCACTGGTCCAGCGCATCTGCGAGAACCAGGGCTGGAGCGTTACCCTCAGCACCATGGAGCCCAATGGCTGTCGCTTTCACGTCCAGTTGAGTCAGGTCAACGCCTGAGCGTTCCCCCTGCCGTTATCCTGCCAGAGATCCCCGTAAATCGGCGAAGATGGCCCCATGATATTGCTTGTGTCTGTAAAGTCTTGAAATGTATGGGATTGGACAGGACAAGTTTTTCACAAGGGGTTGACCTGTTGATCACAGGACGCTGCTTAAGGTTGTAGGCATCAGCAACTGGAGATCCGTTGATGCCTACCCCGATCAAGCTCGAATTTTCCGAAAAGTACGACGACCAGCACGCCCACGAATATTTGCTCAAGCATCAGGACAATCTGGCTCGCCGGTTGTCCCACAAACGCGACGAGCAACTGGCCCGTGGCGCGTTGGCGATGGCCGGCGAGCCAGGCCTGGTGCTGGACCTGCCGTGTGGCGCCGGGCGCTTCTGGCCGCTGCTGGCGGAAAAACCCAACCGTGTGATCATCGGCGCCGACAATTCGGCCTCCATGTTGAAGGTCGCGATGGCCGCCCAGCCCGCAGAAGTGGTGAAACGGGTACGGCCCTTGCAGACATCTGCCTTCGATATCGATTTGCCGGATAACTCGGTCGACAGCATTTTCTGTATGCGCCTGCTCCACCACATCGGTGATCCGGCGCACCGTCAGGCAATTCTGCGGGAGTTTCAGCGGGTTACCCGTGACAGCGTGATCATTTCTCTATGGGTCGATGGCAATTTCAAAGCCTGGAAACGCAAGCGTCTGGAAGGAAAGCGTCGCAAGACAGGTGAGCAGGAAGGTTACCAGAACAGATTTGTGTTACCGGCTGCTACTGTTGAATCAGAGTTCGAGCAAGCCGGATTCCGTGTTCAGGAATCCCTGGACTTCATACCGCTCTACGCCATGTGGCGGGTGTATGTATTGCGCAAGAGGTAACAGGATGGCAGTTGAGTGCGTAGCAGGCAGTCACGTAGCTCCCGAAGAACGCTTCGATTATTTCTGGCGTCAGCAAGGCGAATGGGTCGAAGAGCCCAATCGCCGGCGTGGCGGTGAAAGTGGTGTACAGCGGGTCATGACCGCCAATGGCCGTTTGCTCTACAGCAAGCGCCAGACGGGCCATATCTACCGCAGTTGGCTGCACCCGTTCGGACGCCCCACGGTGCTGCGCGAGCGGGATGCCCTCAGGGGCCTGCGACTGCTGGATGTTCGCGTGCCCGAAATGGTCTTTTGTGAGGCGCGTCGTGACCCCGAGCACCGCTGGAAGGCGCTGCTGGTGACCGCCGCCCTCGACGGCTTCGACGAAATTGAAAACTGGTACGCCGCCGGTGGTCGCGAACAGTATGGCGAGCAGGTGCACGAGCGCTTGCTCAAGGCGTTGGCCGCTACCCTGGCCCGCATGCACAAGGGACGCTGGCAGCACGGTTGCCTGTACATCAAGCATATTTTCGTGCGGGTGACGGGCGAGGGCGACTCGGCCCAGGTGGAAGTGGCGCTGCTGGACTTCGAGAAATGCCGCCAGCGCTTGACCGCTTATCGGGCAGCCTCCCATGACATGTTGCAGCTGCGTCGCCATTCGTCGTGGAACAGCACCGACTGGGAAAAACTCAGCTACTTTTATGAAACGGCGTTTGGCAGCGCTATCAAGGGTTTAACCAGATGAAGCTAGAAATAGCACGAGGTCTGTTCCTGGTCGGGGCGATGGGCATTGCCGCCCTGGCCCTGGCTGCATGGGAGCAACCTCGCACACAGGTACTCAGTGCGGTGCAAGGCGGCGGGCAATGCCTGCTGCCCCGGGTCGCCAAGGCGAGTGCGGCGGTCAAGCCTGATCATGAGTTGCTGTTGTTCATGTTTGGGATGTCCCAAGGGATGAGGCCGCAGAGTTGAAACGATTCAAACCCCCGAAGAAGGGCCTTGCGATGCGAGGCCCTTTTTTTTGCCTTTCAAACCTTATCCGCAACGCGGCTGCTACGGGGGCGCGGCGTTGGCTAGGCGGTATCTACGCAGCTCAGATCAGATGCAGGTGGTTATCCCAGAGCCCTGCCGGCAATTCCAACGGTTTGGCGACCAACTGTTTCTGGCGGCAATCGTAGTAGCGGCAACGCCCTTGGCCCGAGGTGACGACAAACCCGTCTGCCACTGCACCGACGCCTGCGCAGTCGGGCAGCGGTCCATCCAGGCGCAGCTCGGCAGTGTCCATGTCCCAGATAAAGAAGCGGTTGCCACGGGGTGCGGTCAACGCCACCAGGCGCAATTCGCTGTGCACGGCGACGCTGGCGGTGTAATGCCCCATGGCCTGCAACTGCTCATCGGCCACCGGGAACGCCATGAACGGCTGGCCCGGGCGCTTGATCGCCAGCAACTCGGAGCGCTCCTGGGACGGTCCCATGAACTGCTGGCCGGTGAGAAGGGTGCCATCGCTGGCGATGCCCATATGGCGCACGCTGTTCATCTGCTGGCCGAGGGTTTCCTTGCTGATCAGCGTGCCGTCACGGTGCATCAGCACCAGGCTCGGTTCCATCGCGTTGAGGTTCATCTCCACGCGGCTTTCGGCTTCGGTGCGAATGCCGCCGTTGGCCACCGCCAGGGTTTCGCCGTCGGGCATCCACGACACCTGGTGCGGGCCGATGCCATGGGTGGAGATCTCGCCGCTGTGCACCAGGCGCTCGCCTTCGAACTTGTACACACCGAGCAGGCCACGGCCGGGGTCGGACGTGTCGTTCTCGGTGGCGTACAGCCAATTGCCGCTCTTGTGGATGACCGCATGGCCGTAGAAGTGGCGGTTGGCGTTCGAGGTGATGGTTTGCAACAGCGCGCCATTACGCAGGTCGATCAGGTAACTCTCGGTGCCCGGGCGGCGGGCAACAAACAGCGCAATCGGCAGTGTCGGGTGGTTGATGATGTCGTGGCAGCGCTGGCCGACCTGGGTGGCGAACACCTGCTTGCCGTCCAGCTGAAAGCCCACGGCATAGTGCTTGCCGTCTGCATCATCGCGGGCCGACAGCAGCAGCGGGTGCTTGTCTTTCCCTTTGAACAGCGTCCAGCCACCCAACGTGAGTGCGCTGAGCAGCACGCTGCCGATCGCCAAAGCCTGTCGCCTGAGCATATCAGTCACCGTCGTTGGCATTGAAGCCCAGTTGGATTCCCAGCGCCTTGGCCAGCTCGCCTTCGTGCAGGCGGTGGACGACGTTGAGGCTGTCGTAGATGTCGTTGAGCTGCTGGCGCCCGGCGTCATCGTTCAACAGCTCGTTGAGGGTGCGCTGGTTGCTGGCGAACAGTTTCAGCGCGGCGGCATAGGCGGCGTCGATCTTGTCGGCCAGCGGCTTCTGATCCGCCGGCAGCAAACCACGCAGGCCCTTGTTGTCCACCCCCACCCACACGGTCTGGGCGGCGGCGAGGCTGGCTTCCAGGCTTTGCAGGGACGACTGGCTGCGCCATGCATCGGCCTGGAACGGCTGCGGGATGCCCTTGGTCTGGCGGCCCATGGGCGTGCCGAGTTTTTTCTTCAGGGTGTCCAGCGCGGTCACTTGTACGCGCAGCAGATCGGCGATGGCTTCGTGGGAGTCAGCGTAGCGCTGGTTCGGGAACTTGCTCATCTGCGCGAGCATGCCGTCGGTGCTGTTCCAGCTGGCCAGGATCTCTTCGGCCAGGGCTTTCTGGCGCTCACCGATGGCCACCAGCAGCGGGCAGTAACGGGCTTTCTGCGCCTCGTCGGCGATGTCGGTCTTGGCGTCGTAGAGGATGTATTCGTAGGCCGACAGGCCCTGTACCACCACGCTGGACTTGGCCAGTGCGGTGCCGTCGATCTGCGGTTGGGCGGCGACCAGTTGCTCGACCTGGCGGCCCACCAGGTTCTTCTTGTCCGGCCAGAACTGCACCTGCCACGAGCGGTTGCCCTCGGCCAGCGGGCCGATCAGCAGCGGTTGCAACTCGGCCCAGGCTTTTTGCGCGTGGAGGAAGTCGGCGCGGGCAGTGTCCAGGCTTTCCTTGCCCTGGCAGTAGGCGAGGGCGCTGACGGCCAACTGGCGGTCGGCTTCGACCCAGCGGCTGTAGGTCGGCAGGATCACCTGCTTGGCGATCGCCGCCGAGGTCACGGCTTGCGGGTCTTGTGGCGAGCAGGCGCCCAGGGCGAGGGCGGCCAGGCTGGTGAACAACAACTTGGGACGGAACATGTCGAGCTCCCTTCTGTAATTGGGGCGAAGCTTATAAAGAATTCAGGAACGCCAGCAACGCAGCGCGCTGCTCGGCATTGAAGGACAACACATGCTGCTGCGCCGCTTGTGCTTCGCCGCCGTGCCACAGCACGGCTTCGAGCAGGTTGCGGGCGCGGCCGTCATGCAGGAACTGGGTATGGCCACTGACGGTCTGCGTCAGGCCGATGCCCCACAACGGCGGCGTGCGCCAGTCGCGGCCACCGGCCTTGAATTCCGTGCGGTTGTCGGCCAGGCCTGGGCCCATGTCGTGCAACAGCAGGTCGCTGTAGGGGCGAATCACTTGGTTGGCCAACTCGGGTTCGGCGGCATTCGCAGCGGTGGTGAACGTCGGTTTATGGCAACCCTGGCAACCGGCCTGGTAGAACAGGTTTTTCCCGGCCAGCACCTGCGGGGTGTCGACGTCGCGGCGCACGGGCACGGCCAGGTTACGGGTATAGAACAGCACCAGGCGCAGGATGTTATCGCTGACTTCCGGCTCGCCCTCGGGGCCATTGCCGTTGGGTGCCTGTTTGCAGGCGACTTGGGCGTCGGTGCAGTCATCGAAGGGTCTCAGGGAGGTGGTGAGGCCCATATCACCAGAGAACGCGTGAACATTTTGTTGATTGAGATTGGGTTGCCCGGCTTTCCAGCCAAAACGTCCGAGTACGGTTTTTTGCTCGGCGTCATCCCAGACCCGATTCGCGCGGCCGACGAGGGCTTCCTTGTCGGCGGTCTGCGGGTCGGTATTGCGCAGGATGTCTGCGTCGCTGATGGCTTCGAGCAGGCCCAGGCCGATCATCGGCGGGGCGATGCGTGCGGAGAAGCGTGTATCTGGATGCATCGGGCCATAGCCGAGCTGGGTGATTTGCAGGTCGGGCTTGCGCAGCTCGACGACGGTGCCGTCCTTGAAGGTGACGTTGACCGGCGTGTAGTCGACGCGCACCTTGCCTTCCGGCGGCACGCCGGGCACCGCCATGTCTTGCAGTTGCCCGCCGTAGACGGGCTCGGGTACCACCCCGACTTGCTCGATGAGCTTGGCGTAGGGCGGCTGGTCCTGGGTAGACAGGGGAATCGACAGGCGCACCAGCATCGACACCGCATTGGCCGCGTCGGGCAGCGGCGGGTGGCCGCGGCCGTCCTTGATATGGCAGTTCTGGCAGGCGTTGGTATTGAACAGCGGGCCCAGGCCATCGCGGGCGGTGGTGGTGGACGGCGCGATCACCCAGGGGCTGCGAAAGAAGCTGTTGCCCACGCTGAAATCCAGGCGGCGCGTGGGCGACAGGTTGGCCGAGGGCAGGGAAAACGCATTCTGGTCGCGCTTGTTCACCGTCGTCGCGCCGCCCGCTCGCGCTTCACCCGGCTCGGCCTTGGTGAAACGTGGGGCGTCGTCGCAGGCGGCCAGGCTCAAGGCCATCAACGCTGCGCACAGGCGAAAAAGCGAACGAAACATCGAGTTTCCCGGACCAAGGCTGAAAATAAGGTCGCAAAGTCTAACAGGGCGGGGCGGATTGAATAAGAGCAATTATCGTTTGGTGGCATCCCGATTCATTCCCGCTAGAATGACCGCACATTTTTTTCTGGAGGTGGCCAATGCAGGCTCTCGACGCTTTGCTCAACCGTGTTTCCGTGCCGCGTTTGCTGGAACCGGCACCGACCCAGGAGCAGCGCGATGTGCTGTTCGCCGCAGCCATGCGTGCGCCCGACCACGGCCAACTGCGCCCTTGGCGTTTCCTCACCGTGGAAGGTGCCGCCCGTGAGCAGATGGGCACGCTGTTGGCCGAAGCCGCTCGCCTGCAGGACGCCGATGCTCCCCAGGCTGTCATCGACAAGGCCCAGAACGGCCCGCTGCGGGCGCCGCTGGTGGTGGTGGTGATTGCCCGCCTGCAGGAGCACTTCAAGGTGCCCAAGTCTGAACAACTGTTGGCAGCCGCCTGCGCGGCCCACGGTATTCTGCTGGCGGCCTATGCCCAGGGGATTGGTGCGGTGTGGCGCACGGGTGAGTTGTCCTATTCGGCCCACGTGGCCAAAGGCCTGGGGCTGACGGCGGATGAGGAGGTGATTGGCTTCCTTTATTTGGGTACACCGCAGAACCCGCCGCGTACGGCACCGAAGGAAGATGTGGCGGCGTTTGTGCAGGCTTGGACGGGTCTCTAAGCAGTAGGCGGTCAAAATGTAGGAGGGGGCTTGCCCCCGATTGCAGTGTGTCAGTCAACTCATCGGTAGCTGACACATCGCTATCGGGGGCAAGCCCCCTCCCACATGGGTCCCGTGGTGTTTCTTAAACCTTGAACTGATCCATGAGTTTCATCTGCTGGCTGGCCAACGCATTGAGCTGGCTGCTGATGGCCGCCGACTCGGTGGCCTGGCCGGTGAGGGTTTCGGTCACGGTGCGGATCGCCGAGACGTTGCGGTTGACCTCTTCGGCCACGGCGCTTTGCTGCTCGGCGGCGCTGGCGATTTGCAGGTTCATGTCGCTGATCACCGTCACGGCATCACTGATCTTGCCCAGGGCCTGCGCGGCTTGATGGATCTGCCCTGCGTTGCTCTGGGCCTGGCTCTGGCTCGAGTGCATGGTTGCCACCACGCCACGGGTGCCGCTCTGGATGCGTTCGATCACCTGGCGGATTTCCTCCACCGAATCCTGGGTGCGCTTGGCCAGGTTGCGCACTTCGTCGGCCACCACCGCAAACCCCCGGCCGCTTTCCCCGGCGCGTGCGGCTTCGATCGCCGCGTTGAGCGCCAGCAGGTTGGTTTGCTCGGCAATGCTGCGGATCACTTCCAGGACTGAACCGATCTGCTCGCTATTGACCGCCAGGGCTTCGACTTCGCCCACCGCCTTGCTGACTTCTTCGGCGAGGGTGGTGATGTCGCGGGTGCTCTGCTCGATGATCGACATGCCTTCACGGGCCGAGTGGTCGGCGCCGCGTGCCGCGCTGGCGGCATTGGAGGCGCTGTTGGCGACGTCATGGGCGGTGGCGCTCATTTCGTTGGACGCCGTGGCCACCTGGTCGATTTCGCGGAACTGCACCTGCATGCCTTCGCTGGTCTGGCGTGCGATGGCCGAGGACTGGTCAGCCGTGCCACGGGCTTCGGTGATGCTTTGCTTGATCTGCGCGATGGTTGGTTGCAGTTTGTCGAGGAAGCGGTTGAACCAGTTCACCAACTCGCCCAGTTCATCCTTCTTGGCGTAGGCGAGGCGCTGGGTGAGATCGCCGTCGCCGCTGGCGATGTCCTTGAGCATGGCGGCCACGCTGTTGATCGGGCGGGTCACGCCGGTGGCTGTGAGCCAGATCAGCAGCAAGCCGAGCAGGCCGGCAGCGGCGCCGACCAGCAAGGCCTTGAGCGTGCCGCTGGCCTGGGCATCGTCGAGTACCGCCTGCAGCTTGACGTTATCGGCCAGCATCACGCTTTTGGGCAGTTTGATCACCACGCCCCATGACTTGGCATCGGCGAGTGGCTTGACCGGGTACACGGCGCGAATGGTGTCGCCCTGTTCGCGGATCATGCGGTTGTCACTGGCCAGCAATTGCACGATTTCCTTGCCTTCGGCGCCAAGGGTGTCGATCAGGTTCTTGCCGACCTTGTCCGGTTCGCCGCTGTAGGCGGCAATCAGGCCGGTACTGGAAAGAATCTCCAGGTGCGCCGCGCCGTTGAACAGGTCTTTCTGTGCGGCGTCGGTGGTGGCTTGCAGGGCGGTGAGGGCAATGTCCACACCGATGACGCCGATGAGTTTGCCGTCGACGATCAGCGGCGAAGCGATGGTGGTCATCAGCACCTTTTTGCCCCCCACTGTGTCTTCATACGGGTCCAGCAGGCAGGTAGTGCGGGTGTCCCGTGGGCAGGTGTACCAGATGTTGTAGGGCGTACCGTTGAGGGTGAGGGTGGTCTTGTTCAGGTCCTCTTCGACCATGACGGTGTTCAAGCCTTCGCCGCCGGCACGGCTCCAATAACTGGAGAAGCGCCCTTTTTCGTTGGAGGCGCGCGCTTTGTCATCGACGAATTCGCTGTCCTTGCCATCCAGGCTGTTGGGTTCGAACGACAGCCAGAAACCCAGCACTTTGCTGTTGCGATCGAACGTGGTTTTCAGGCTCTGGTTGATTTCTTCGCGCAGCGCGCCGGCGTCCAGGCCACGCTTGCTGGCCATGGTGCGCAGGTCCTTGACCTGGTCGGCCAGTGCGGTCAGCGCCAGCAGGCTGTCGCCGAAGGTTTTCTGCAGTTGCACTGCCTGTTCGGCGGCCCTGGCTTGCAGCAGTTGTTCCACGCCGTCGGTAAGCATGCGCGAGCTTGAGTCGCTGACCAACTGATCGTTCTGGTTGGTGTTGTAGATGTTGATGCCGACCACCAGCGCAATCACCCCCAACAGGCAGAGCCCGGACAGCAGCACGATTTTCAAGCGGATAGAGAGGGTGTCGAACATAGGTTCACTCACGAATGGGCATGTTGGAGGGCTCGCAGTGCAGGCCAAGTCCATTCAGCGCTATGTCTGAAACATCGGCGTAACAAATCAATTCATGAGAGATAGGCGATGGGCGGTATGAAAGCGGCTACAGCCGGCGTCACACGGGCTGTGCGAGCCGTTCCGGGCGTGACCAGATCCACAGGTTGCCCAGGCTCATCCCGGCAATCGCCAGGTAGATCGGCCAGCCGTGGTCGAGCATCACCAGCATCAGGATGGCGCACAGCAGCATGCTCACGGTGGCGCTGACTTTGGCCCGGCGCGCGATGATCCTGCCGTTGCGCCAGTTGAACAGGATCGGTCCGAACAGGCGGTGGTTTTCCAGCCAGGCACTGAGGCGCGGTGAGCTTTTGGTCGCGGCCCAGGCGGCCAGGAGGATGAACTCGGTGGTGGGCAAACCCGGCACCACAATCGCCACCAGCCCGATGCCCAGGCTGACGTAGGCCAGCAGGCCGAAGAGGATCTGTGCGATTTTCGAGGTGGATTGGGGTTTGCGGGTCATGGTTCGTGCAAAGTAGGGGATAACAAAAGAGTCGGCATTGAAATGCAATCAACTGTGGGAGGGGGCTTGCCCCCGATGGCGGAGGGTCAGGTACCTATTTGTTGACTGATGCACCGCTATCGGGAGCAAGCCCCCTCCCACATTTAAACCGCATTTCAATGTGGGCGGTCAGGCCAGTTCAGGGGCGCTAGCGTACGCCTGTTCCAGCAGCACGGTGAAGCGCACAAATGCATCCACCGCGCCTTTTTCCGCTGCGGCTTCTTCCTCGGCGCTCAATTGCAACGCATCCAGGGTGCGAGTGAAGCTTTTCCAGCCTTCGGCGCGACCACCGGCCGGCTCACCCAGGTGGCGGGCACCGAAGGTTTCGCTCAGGCCCAGACCTACGGCGCGCTTGATCAGGAACGCCGCGCCCAGCTTGGAACCTTCGGACACGAACAACCAGCCCAGGGCTTCGGCCTTGCTCGGGTTTTTCAGCGCGCCGGGGAGCGGTGCTGGCACTTCGGTATCCAGGTCAGCCAGGTCCAGCCTGGCGGCTTCGGCGCGGCAGCGTTCGGCCAGGTCAGGCACGATCTTGATCAGTTCGGCATCGTTGTACAGGGCCACCAGTTCCGACTGGAACAGGTACTGCGCCACTACGAAACGCGCGAAGTTGGCCTGGGTTTCAAACGGCGCGTGGGCCTTCACCAACGCGTCCAGCTTGGTGTGTGGCTCGTGGGTAATCTGGTTCAGGCGCTGGGAGCGCAGGCTTGGGCGTTCTGCGGTAGAAGAAGCGGTCATGAAAAAGTCCTTGAGAAGGGGGAGCGCCTTATGGCCCTTAAAGAGAGCTGTTATCAACTAGACGAACAAGAAGACGCGGCACAGTAAAAAATCCTCACCTCGCCGCTGAAATTTCGACGAGGTGAGTCGGGTGTCGTCAGATGTCCCAGATCAGGTTGATCGCAACGTTGCGGCCCGGCTGGGTCAGGCGGTCGAGGTTGGCCGGTCCGGTCACCGCGGCTTCGCCGACACTGTCGTAGCTGCGTACGTCATCCCAGTTCCAGTATTTCTTGTCGGTGAGGTTGTAGAGGCCGCCGTTGATGGTCACGTCCTGGGTGACTTTGTAGAAGGCGGTCAGGTCGACAACCCCGAAGCCCGGGGTCTTGAAGGGGCCGCTGGTGTCGCCGTCCGGCGCGTGGAAGGTACTGCTGTCGACGCGATCCTGTTTTTTCACCAGGGTCCAGCTCAACAGACCACCGTAGTTGTCCTGATCGTAGCCCAGGCCAAATACGCCCTTGAGCGGGTTGACGCTGTTCAGCGGCTCGCCGTTATCGTCGTTACGACCGTAGGCATAGGACACCGAACCCTGGGTGTAGAGGCCCTGCGGGGCGCCGAATGCATCCAGGTTCAGGCGCCCTTTGGCTTCGGCCCCCTTGATGGTGGCGCGCTTGATATTGATGGCCTGGAACTGTTCGACCGTGCCGCCGACGACGGCGTTGTCCTCATCGATAAAGTCGCGGTACTTGTTGTAAAACACGGCGATTTCAAAGGATCCCTCGTCAAACTTGCCGCGAATCCCGGTTTCGATGCCCTTGCTGGTTTCTGGCTTGAGGTCGGGGTTCGGCTCGACGGTGTAGCCCAGGTTGAGGTTTTCAAAGCGGCCGTACAACGCCTTGGCGGAGGGCGTACGGAAACCTTCGGCATATTGGCCGAACCAGGTGTATTGATCCGTCAGGGCGTAAGTCAGGCCGAACTTGGGCGTCACACGGTGCCAGGTTTTTTCCTTGTCGCTCACCGGGTCCGTACCCGTCGGGTTGACGGTGTTGAGGAACTCCTGGGTCAGCTTGGGTTTGAGCTGGGTGTAGTCGTAGCGCACGGCGGGCAAAAAGGTCCATTTGTCCCAGCTGATCTGATCCTGTGCGAACAGCGAATACGTGTTGATGGTCGGGTCGGGGAAGTCGCTGGACTTTTTCACACTGTCGGAGGCCATCGGGCTGGGGGCGCCGATGGCGGTGCAGCCACTGCCGACGGCCACACAGGTCGCGCCGCCCTCGCGCGAGCCGGTGACTTTCTGCTGCTTGAGGGTAGTGCCGTAGGTCACTTGGTGATCGGTTTCACCGAGGCTGAACGCTTTGTCCAACTGGGCATCGAAAATCCACTGTTTTTCCTGGTACAGCGTGTCGCGGGTACGCAGGACACGCCGGCCTGACTGATAGATCTCGGCAGTGGTCTGGTCGGTCTTGGCGATCTGGTAGTTGAGGCTGGTCTTGATCCGGTCGGCAATCGGCGACTCAAGGGCGAAGCTGTTTTCCAGGCCGAAACGTTCGCGGGTAATGGTGTCGTTACCACGGCGATCACGGTAGAGGTTGAAGCCTCGGCCGCCGATGAACGGGCCGCCCACCGCGTTCTTCAGGTTGACGTCGCGATCATCCTTGTACTTCTCATAGGTCAGGCCCAGGCGGTTGTCATCGCCATAGTTCCAGCCGAGCTTGGCCAGGATATTGGTGGTGCGCGCGTCCTCGGGGTTGGCGCCGGTACGGGCCAGGCCGGTGGCGTTGTTGCCGTCGTAGGATTCGGTCTCATGGCCATTGCGCTGGCTCAGGTGCAGCAAGCCATCGAAGTCCTGCACGCGGCCGGCGACGGTGCCGGAGGTCAGCCAGCTTTCGTCGGCGGAACTGTAGCCGGTCTTCAGGCGTGCGCCGACGTCCTGGCCGGGCTTGATGATGTCGTCCGGGTCGAGGGTGAAGTAACTCACGGCGCCGCCGATGGCGCTGCTGCCGTAGAGGGCCGAGGCCGGGCCGCGCAGGATCTCGACGCGCTTGACGATTTCCGGGTCGACGTAGTTGCGGCGGGTCTTGGCGTAGGGGCCGTTGAAGAAGTTGTCGGGCACTTCCACACCGTCCACCTGGGTGAGGATGCGGTCGCCGTCGATCCCGCGGATGTTGAACCCGGCATTGCCGGCGCGGGTGCCTGCGCCGCCGACCGAGACGCCGGGCTCGTAGCGCACCAGCTCACGGATGGTGTTGACGTTCTGGCGGTCCAGTTCTTCGCGATCATGCACGCTGACGGTGCTCGGTACGCTGTTCACATCCTGCGCGTTACGGGTGGCGCTGATGGTCACCTGTTGCAGGTTGAGGGTGCTGCCCGCCGTGCGCTTTTCCAGGACGATGTTGTTGTTGCCCAGCTTGCGGTAGCTCAGGTTGGTCCCCACCAACAGCCGGTCCAGGGCTTTCTCCGGCGACAGGGCGCCGCGCACCCCAGGGGACGACACACCCTGGCCCAGCTCGGCGGGCAGGCCGACTTGCCAGCCGGTCACGCTGGTAAAGGCGTTCAGCGCCGAAACCAGTGGCTGTTGCTCGATGCTGAAGCTGTAGTTGCCGTGGCTGTGGGCGGCAGGTTCGGCGGCAGTGGCGGCCATCACTGGCGAACCGGCCAGCAGGATGGCGGCGGTCAGCAAGGACAGCACGGGGGAGGAGGACCGGCGGTTGAAACGAGAGGACATCGAGAGCGCTCCGGAAGGTACGAATCTTATAGTTGCGAACCGAACCAAATAGGAATCAGTTGCATTGGCTAAGACGAGACGTACCGCCGAAGGCTATCGAGTAAAAATAATTCTCATTTAGTTCAAAATCACCAGCGCGGGGTATTCCGACAACTTCGCTGAGGTGATGTGGGCCAGGGAGCGCACCACATCCAGGGGTTGGTCGAGGCGGTAGTTGCCGGTGACGGCGACGCTGGCGAGCTTGTCGTTGGTGTTGACGATCCAGCCGGGGTAGTAACGACGCAGTTCGGCGAGCACTTCGCTCATCGGGCAGTTTTCGAAAATCAGCCGGCCTTGCACCCAGGCCAGGTCCTTGCTGGCATCCAGCCGGGCCGGTTGGCCAAAGCCCTTGGGCCCGATGCGGATGCTTTCGCCGGCACTCAGGCGCACGCGGGCATCGTCGAAGGTGTTGCTCAGGTCGACATCGCCGCGCTGCACCTGCACCTGGGCTTCGCCGTTGAGGTAGCGCACGGCGAAGGCGGTATCACGCACGCTGGCTCGCACGGGGCCGGCGTCGATTTCCAGGGGCAGGCCATGGCCGGGCATGATTTCGAAAAAGGCTTCGCCCTGGTACAGGCGAACGATCCGCTGGTGGTCCTTGATGCTGCTGGAAAACGCCGAATTGGTGTTCAGCAACACCTTCGAGCCATCGTCCAATTGCAGGCGCTGGCGTTCGCCCACCACCGTGAGATGGTCGGCTTGCAGGCGTACCGGCAGGTTGCTGAAGCTGAACAGGCCGATCAACAGCACGGCGGCGGTGGCCAGCGGTTTCCAGTGCGGCTTGATCCGGCGCCAGCCCCTGGGCTTGCGCGGCGCGGCCAGGGCGACGGCGGCGCTGTGCACCGGCGCGCCACCCCAGGCGGCCTGGGCCTTGCCGAAGGCGTGGACGTGGGCGGGGTCTTGGGCCAGCCAGGCTTCAAACTCGGCCTGCTGCCCGGGCGCTGGGCACTGCAAGGCGATCAGCCAATCGAGGGCCTGGTCCATAGCCGTATCTTGCAACACCTCATGAGCCAGCTCATGGGGGCGCAGTTTATTCGGGTCCGTCACGGTGTTCCTCGGGTCTTCGCCACGTTCTATTCATCTTTCCTACAGCTTGGGTCGACAATTCTGTCGGCTGAAGCTTAAGGCCGATCCAGTCTTTCGGCCACACCTACACAAATGGCCATGATCAATTTCAGTTCCTTTTGCACGGTGCTCAAGGACACGTCCAACTGATCGGCGATCTCCTGGTAGCTGCAACCGTGCAGGCGGCTGAGGATGAAAATCTGCTGCTGGCGCGCGCTCAACTGGCCGAGGCTGATGCTCAGGTGTTCAAGCAATTGCTCGGCCTGGGTTGCGTCTTCGGGGGTGCTGATGGGGGCGGCGACGCTTTGCAGGATCTCCAGCGGTACATCTTCCTGCAGGGTGCGCGCCTGAACCCTGCGCGAACGCAAATGATCCAGCGCCAGGTTACGCGCGGTCTGGTAGACGAAGGGTTCGAGGTGATCGATCGGCCGCTCGCTGAGGGCCCGGGTGACGCGCAGGTAGGTTTCCTGCAACAGGTCCTCGGCGGTGCTGTGGTTATTCACCATCCGCTGCAAGGTGCGTAGCAGAATCACCCGTTGGGTGAGAAAGACTTGGTTGAAGCGAGATTGGCTCACAGTGATACCAGACCGATTTGCAGTTAATGATAATGCTTATCATCAACTCAAATGGCAAGTGGCTATTCCTCTGTGTCTACATAGAACAATGTGGGAAGGGCGGTGCGACGATTCGACTTGCCCCTCCCACAGGACCGCATTACTCGGCGTTGCACAACGCCAGGCAGTTATCCAGCATGCGGTTCGAGAAGCCCCACTCGTTGTCATACCAGGCCAGCACTTTCAGCAGCTTGCCGCTGACCTTGGTGTGGTTGGCATCGAAGATCGACGACAGCGGGTTATGGTTGAAGTCACTGGAGACCAGCGGCAGGGTGTTATAGCCGAGGATCTTCGAGTGTTGGCTGGCTTCCTTGAGCAGTGCGTTGACTTCGTCGGCAGTGGCGTCTTTCTTCAACTGCACGGTGAGGTCCACCAGCGACACGTTGATCACCGGTACACGCACGGCCATGCCGGTCAGCTTGCCTGCCAGCTCCGGCAGCACCAGGCCCACCGCTTCGGCGGCGCCGGTCTTGCTTGGGATCATGTTCTGGGTGGCCGAACGCGCGCGGTACGGGTCGGTGTGGTAGACGTCCGTCAGGTTCTGGTCGTTGGTATAGGCATGAATCGTGGTCATCAAGCCGCTTTCGATACCCAATTCGCGATGCAGCACCTGGGCGACCGGCGCCAGGCAGTTGGTGGTGCACGAGGCGTTGGAGATGATCTGGTGGGATTGACGCAGGATGTCGTGGTTCACGCCGTAGACCACGGTCGCGTCCGCGCCTTTGGCCGGGGCGGAGATGATCACTTTGCGTGCGCCGGCGGTAATATGGGCGGCAGCCTTGTCACGGTCGGTGAACAGACCGGTGCATTCGAACACCACGTCGACCTTGTGCGCCGCCCACGGCAGGTCGGCCGGGTTGCGAATGGCACTGACGGCAATCCGGTCACCATTGACGGTCAGGCTTTCCTGATCGTGGGCGACCTCTGCATCGAAAGTGCCGTGCACGGTGTCGTATTTGAGCAGGTGGGCGTTGATCGAGCTGTCGCCCAAATCATTGATGGCGACGATCTGCAAATCCTGGCGATAGCCTTGGGTATACAGTGCGCGCAGGACATTACGGCCGATACGGCCAAAACCATTGATTGCGATACGAAGAGTCATTGGAAAGTGCCTGTCGTCGATTTGTTGTAAGAATTACAAGATTATTCGCATAAAAATAGAAAACAAGCCTTTTTAGTGGCAATATTTTGTTCAATCTACAACGAGTGACCTGAATCAACTGGTCCGATGATCCAAACGACTCTCTGCCATCCCATGAGCTGCGGGCGTTTGATCAGCATAGACACTCAGGTCGCCACATCCGTTAGCCTGGAGTTCTACACATGCATCCCCGCGTCCTTGAGGTCACCGAACGGCTTATCGCCCGCAGCCGCGCCACTCGTGAGGCTTACCTTGCGCTCATTCGCGGCGCAGCCAGCGACGGTCCGATGCGCGGCAAGCTGCAATGCGCCAACTTCGCCCATGGCGTGGCCGGTTGCGGCACCGAAGATAAAAATAGCCTGCGCATGATGAACGCCGCCAACGTGGCAATTGTTTCGTCATATAACGACATGCTCTCGGCGCACCAGCCGTACGAACATTTCCCGGAACAAATCAAGAAAGCCCTGCGCGAAGTCGGCTCGGTCGGCCAGTTCGCTGGCGGCACCCCGGCCATGTGCGACGGCGTGACCCAGGGCGAGCCCGGCATGGAGCTGAGCCTGCTCAGCCGTGAAGTCATCGCCATGTCCACGGCGGTAGCGCTGTCCCACAACATGTTCGACGCCGCGCTGATGCTGGGCATCTGCGACAAGATCGTGCCCGGCCTGATGATGGGCGCGCTGCGCTACGGCCACCTGCCGATGATCTTCGTACCGGGCGGGCCGATGCCTTCGGGCATCTCCAACAAGCAGAAGGCCGATGTGCGCCAGCGCTACGCCGAAGGCAAGGCCACTCGCGAAGAGCTGCTGGAATCGGAGATGAAGTCCTACCACAGCCCCGGCACCTGCACCTTCTACGGCACCGCCAACACCAATCAACTGCTGATGGAAGTGATGGGCCTGCATTTGCCGGGTGCCTCGTTCGTCAACCCGTACACGCCGCTGCGTGACGCCCTGACCCGCGAAGCCGCGCACCAGGTCACGCGCTTGACCAAGGCCAACGGCAACTTCACGCCGATCGGCGAGATCGTCGATGAGAAATCCATCGTCAACGCCATCGTTGCGCTCAACGCGACGGGCGGCTCCACCAACCACACCCTGCACATGCCGGCCATCGCCATGTCGGCGGGCATCATCCTCACCTGGGACGACATGGCCGACCTCTCCGAGGTGGTGCCGACCTTGTCCCACGTGTATCCAAACGGCAAGGCCGACATCAACCACTTCCAGGCAGCGGGCGGCATGTCGTTCCTGATCCGCGAGCTGCTTGAAGCCGGCCTGCTTCACGACGACGTCAACACCGTGGCGGGCAAGGGCCTGAGCCGTTATGTCCAGGAACCATTCCTGGTCGACGGCGAGCTGGTGTGGCGCGACGGCCCGATCGAAAGCCTCGACGAAACCATCCTGCGCCCTGTGGCGCGTGCGTTCTCGCCGGAAGGCGGCCTGCGTGTGATGGAAGGCAACCTCGGCCGCGGTGTCATGAAAGTCTCTGCCGTAGCGCCTGAGCATCAGATCGTCGAAGCGCCGGCGGTGGTGTTCCAGGACCAGCAGGACCTGGCCGATGCGTTCAAGGCCGGCCAGCTGGAAAAGGATTTTGTCGCCGTGATGCGCTTCCAGGGCCCGCGCTCCAACGGCATGCCGGAACTGCACAAGATGACGCCGTTCCTCGGCGTGCTGC
Source organism: Pseudomonas sp. NFX5 (assembly GCF_049132125.1). NCBI lineage: Bacteria > Pseudomonadati > Pseudomonadota > Gammaproteobacteria > Pseudomonadales > Pseudomonadaceae > Pseudomonas > Pseudomonas sp. NFX5. Next base: position 53,119 of record NZ_JAFMZG010000012.1, on the reverse strand, counting down.
AGGACCGTGGCTTCAAAGTCGCACTGGTGACAGACGGGCGTATGTCCGGCGCGTCGGGTAAGATCCCCGCCGCGATTCACGTCAACCCCGAAGCCCAGAGCGGCGGGCCACTGGCACGGGTCAAAGATGGCGATATCATTCGCGTGGATGGCGTGAAGGGCACCTTGGAGCTTAAGGTGGACGCCGAAGAATTTGCAGCGCGCACGCCTGCCACGGGCCTGTTGGGCAATAACGTGGGGGCCGGTCGCGAGCTGTTTGCATTTATGCGCTTGGCCGCAAGCTCCGCAGAGCAGGGCGCCAGCGCCTTTACCTGTGCCTTGGAGACGCTTAAGTGAAGCTAGCGCTGGTCGGTGACATCGGGGGTACCAACGCCCGTTTTGCGTTGTGGCGAGATCAGGCACTGCATTCGATCCGGGTGCATGCCACGGCTGATCACCAAAGCCCTGAGGACGCGATCAAGGTCTACCTCAAGGAAGAAGGCCTGCAAATCGGCGACATCGGTGCGGTGTGCCTGTCGGTCGCCGGGCCGGTGAGCGGGGATGAATTCAAATTCACCAACAATCACTGGCGCTTGAGCAAGACTGCGTTTTGCCAGGCCTTGCAGGTGGATGAACTGCTGCTGGTCAATGACTTCTCGGCCATGGCCCTGGGCATGACGCGTCTTAAACCCGACGAATTCCGCGTGGTCTGCCCTGGCACGCCGGAACCGTTGCGCCCGGCGGTGGTGATCGGTCCGGGCACCGGCCTGGGCGTCGGTACCCTGCTGGATCTCGGCGCGGGCCGCTTTGCGGCGTTGCCGGGGGAGGGTGGCCATGTCGACCTGCCCCTGAGCAGCCCACGGGAAACCCAGCTGTGGCAGCATATCTACAGCGAGATCGGCCACGTCAGCGCCGAAACCGCCTTGAGCGGTGGCGGTCTGCCGCGTCTGTACCGGGCGATTTGCGCGGTCGATGGCCACACACCCGTGCTCGACACCCCCGAAGCCATCACGGCGGCGGGCCTGGCGGGCGACCCGGTGGCCATGGAAGTGTTGGATCAATTCAGCATCTGGCTGGGCCGGGTGGCCGGCAACAATGTGCTGACCACCGGTGGACGCGGTGGTGTGTATATCGTGGGTGGGGTGATTCCGCGGTTTGCCGACTTCTTCATCCACAGCGGTTTTGCCAGGAGCTTCAGTGACAAAGGCTGCATGAGCGACTACTTCAAGGGCATCCCGGTGTGGCTGGTGACCGCGCCGTATTCCGGGTTGACCGGGGCGGGCGTCGCATTGGAGCAGGCGTTTGCCTGACCCGCACCACCTAATAACAACAAGGAGGACCCCGTGAGCGTAATCAGTAAATCGATTCTCCTCGTCGACGACGACCAGGAAATCCGCGAATTGCTGCAGACCTACCTCAGTCGCGCCGGTTTCCAGGTGCGTGGCGTGCCGGATGGCGCGGGGTTCCGCCAGGCGATGAACGAGGCGCCGTGCGATCTGGTCATCCTCGATGTGATGCTGCCGGACGAAGACGGTTTCAGCCTTTGCCGCTGGATTCGCCAGCACCCGCGCCAGGCGCAGGTGCCGATCATCATGCTCACCGCCAGTTCCGACGAAGCCGACCGCGTGATCGGCCTGGAACTGGGGGCCGACGACTATATCGGCAAGCCCTTCAGCCCCCGTGAGTTGCAGGCGCGGATCAAGGCCTTGTTGCGCCGCTGCCAGTTCGGCCAGGAGCGCAGCGGCAATGGCGATGTGCTGGTGTTCGATGAGTGGCGCCTGGATATGATCAGTCATCGGCTGTTCCACGTGGATGGCGAAGAGGTGATCCTCTCCGGTGCCGACTTTGCCCTGCTCAAGCTGTTTCTCGATCACCCGCAGCAGATTCTCGACCGCGACACCATCGGCAATGCCACCCGTGGCCGCGACCTGATGCCGCTGGACCGGATCGTCGACATGGCTGTCAGCCGCCTGCGTCAACGCCTGCGCGACACCGAAAAACCCCCGAGGCTGATCCGCACCGTGCGCGGCAGCGGCTATCAACTGGCAGCCAGCGTGGTTGCCGGCAATGCCCACTGAGCCGCTGAGCGAACGCCGCCGGCGCTTCCCGGTACCGCGCTCGCTGCTGGGGCGCATGTTGTTGCTGACCTTGCTTGCAGTGCTGTTCGCCCAGGCGCTGTCCAGCGTGATCTGGGTCTCGCAGTTGCGCGCCACCCAGCTCGAAGGCCTGGTCACCAGCGCCCGTAGCCTGGCGCACTCGATGACCGCCAGCGTGAGTTATTTCCGTTCGTTGCCGGTGGCCTATCGGCCGTTGGTCCTTGACCAGCTGCGCAGTATGGGCGGCACCCGTTTTGTCGTGACCCTCAATGATCGGCCCCTCGACATGCAAGTGTTGCCGCAAACCCCGCGTAAACAGGCGGTGCTGGTGGCCGTGGATGAAGTCCTGCGCCAGACCCTGGGCGCCGACGTGCCTATCTCGGTGGAGTTCGTCAGCGCCGAAGACCTGCGCATCTTCAACGCCGGCTTGAAACTGGATGAGTTGCCGCGCTCCTGGGCCCATTACGCGCTGACCCTGGAACCGGTCAACCCGCCGGTATTGGTGACCCAGATCGAACTCGCCCCCGGCGAATGGCTGTACATCGCTTCGCTGTTGCCCGAGCCCTACACCAGCCTGGAAGAACAGGGCCTGCCGTCCCAGCAGGTGTGGTTTATCGTGCTGACCAGCGGCTTCTTGCTGCTGTTCATCGGCCTGCTGGTGCACTGGCAAAGCCGGCCGCTCAAGCGCCTGGCGCGGGCGGCGCGAGACATGTCCCTGGGGGCCGATGTGGAGCCGGTGGCCGAAGGCGGCGGCAGTGAAGTGGTGGAAGTGGGCCGCGCGTTCAATGCCATGCGCGAACGCATCAGCCGTTACCTCACGGAGCGCAGCCAGTTGTTCAGCGCGATTTCCCACGACCTGCGCACACCGATTACCCGCCTGCGCCTGCGCGTGGAATTGCTCGAAGACGAGAACCTGCAAACCAAGTTCGGCCGTGACCTGGATGAGTTGGAGTTGCTGGTCAAAGGCGCGCTGCAATGTGTGAAAGACACCGATATCCACGAGAACATCCAGCCGGTCGACCTCAACCATGTGCTCGAATGCCTGGTGGAGCCTTATGTGGCCCCCAACGGCAATGGCCGGGTCACCCTGGACGGCGCAGCGGTGGCGGCGTACCCGGGCAAGCCGCTGGCGCTCAAGCGCTGCATCGGCAACCTGATCGACAATGCCTTGAAGTACGGGCAGAACGCCCATTTGCGTATTGAGGACGATGGCGCGGAGTTCATCCTGCACGTCGACGACGAAGGCCCTGGCGTGCCGGAACAGCGTTTGGAACAGGTCTTCGAACCGCATTTTCGCCTGGCCGGCCAGCAGCAGGGCTACGGTTTGGGCTTGGGTATTGCGCGCAATATTGCCCATAGCCATGGCGGTGAAGTGAGTTTGCAGAATTTGCGTGAGGGCGGCTTGCGGGTCACCCTGCAACTGCCCAGGACCCTGGACTGAAAACACCATTGGACAAATAGGGGAGGGGGCAAACCCCTTCCCACATTTTGATCGTCTGTGTGTCAGACGCTTTGGCGCAGTCGTGCCAAATCCCTCAGCGGCGGTGCCCCAAACAACCGGCTGTACTCCCGGCTGAACTGCGACGGGCTTTCATACCCCACCCGATACCCCGCCGCCGACGCTTCCAGCCCTTCGGCAATCATCAGCCGACGTGCCTCCTGCAAGCGCAGCTGCTTTTGGTACTGCAACGGACTCATGGCGGTAATTGCCTTGAAACGGTGATGCAGGGTCGAGACGCTGAGGTTCACTTCCTTGGCCAGGTCATCGATGCGCAGCGGTTGTTCGTAGTTGCCATTGAGCCACTTGATCGCCTGGCTGACGCGATGGCTCTGGCTGTTGGCCACGGCAATTTCATACAGGCGATAACCCTGGGGACCGCGCAGCAGGCGGTAGAGGATTTCACGGTTGATCAGCGGCGCCAGCATGGCAATGTCTTTGGGCGTATCCAGCAGGCGCGCCAGGCGCAGCACGGCGTCGAGCAACTGGGGATCGATGCGGTCCACATACATCCCGCGCGATGTCGGGCGCGTGGGCACGCCCATGGGGCCGGCCTCGGCGATCAAGGCAGTGAGCTGCGCCGGGTCGATATTGATGCGTACTGACAGGTTTGGATCTTCCGGCGTGGCATCGATGATCCGCCCGGCCACGGGCATCGCCACCGAGAACACCAGGTAATTGAGCGGGTCGTAGGCAAAGATTTCGTCGGCCAGGCGCACTTCCTTGCTGCCGTTGGCAAGGATGCACAACGCCGGCTCCACCAGCACCGGCATGAAGTCACGCGGTGTGTTGTGGCGGTTCAGGAACAGTGACGTAATCGCCGTGCCATAGGAGCCGTCTTCCCAGGTATGACGATGCACGATGCTCGCCAGCTCGGCGCGCTGTTTTTCCGTCTCGGCGTCGAGGGGCATGGACTGATGTTCGGGCGACGGCATAAGGCGTCCTCTGCATGCTTTTTTGATGGGCTCAGCTTAGCGGCGGCTTTTCAAGCAGTGTTAGGTCGATTCTGCACAATCCTTGCCTGATCCTGCGAAGCGTCGCGAATCAGGCAAGTTCTCGGGCTGTCATGTCCCTGAAACAAGGCGTTTGCCTGTGGAATCGAGTCGGCGGTCCCTCCGTCCTTCCTACGCTTCTCGCAGGATTGTGCAATAAGCCTGCAGGAATTGACTAACCGCGCCCGCACCCGCGCCGTTATCTTTGATCCTGTGGCAACACGCCCCCACAGTGCTTGCCGAGCATCACTTCTCAACGGGAGAGTCGAACATGTCCACCCCCATTCCCGCGAGCCATATGGCCTTTATCCGCGCCCGCACCGGGTGCAGCACCGAACTGGGTGCACGCTTGAGCAGTTTGATCGAACCGGGCCGCCAGGCTCAGGGTTGCCTGCAATTTTCGTTGCAGCATTCCCAGGTCGATCCCGATGTCTGGTTGATCTCGGGTTTCTGGAGCAGCGAGCAGGCGATGAGCGCCTACTTCAACTCGCCGGCCCTGATGATCTTCACCGAGCTGTTGAACGACATGGTCGTGCGCAGCATGGACTTCCAGACCTTCACCGATGCCTCTGCCGCCAATGCCTACGGCGAGTACCTGCAACTGGCCGGTTAATGGTTAGAATGGCCCACTTTTCCATTGGCCAGGACCTGCAACATGGCACGTAAACAATTTGCCCACCACGAAGCCGTTTCCGCCGTAGTACCGGGTGAAGGGGGCTACAGCGCCGCCGTCGCCGTCAAGGCACTTGATGGCATGGGCGCCCCGCAGTTTCACAAGATCCTGGATGGACAGACGTTCAAGACCGCCTCCGATGCCGATGATGCAGCCACCGTGCAGCTTGAACGGTTGATCGGTGTGGATGAAGAGGGTCAACTGACCTGGGCGAGCGCCGCCAGCTGAACAACGCCGACCCTCCCACTTTTTTGGTGTATTTCAGTCAGGGTTTGCTGGCGCCTGGGCGATACATCTTGAACAACGCCTCCGGCCCCAGCTGGAAGTAGTCTGCCGGGCCACCGCCACGCAAAATCGGCTCCGCGGCTGCGGTGTCGTACACCCCATCCTTGAGCAGCCACTTGGCAATGTGCACCGCGACCACCTCGCCCAGCACCAGCCAGCTGGGCACCAACTGCTGGTCGGCGCGCTGCAGCTGGATGATCTGCGTCACCTTGCACTCGAACGACACCGGGCTCTCGCCCACTCGCGGCACGCCGACGATTTTCGACGCCACCGGTGTCAGGCCGGACAACTCGAACTCATTCACCTCCGGCGAGACGGCCGCGCAGCTCTGGTTCATCTGCTCGGCCAGCGGGCGGGTGGCCAGGTTCCACACAAACTCGCCGGTCTGTTCGATGTTGTTCAGGCTGTCTTTGCGCCCGACGCTGGAAAACCCAATGATCGGTGGAATGTAGTTGAACGCATTGAAAAAACTGTAGGGCGCCAGGTTCAGGCGCCCGTTATTGTCGTGGGATGAAATCCAGCCAATCGGCCGTGGCCCGACAATGGCATTGAACGGGTCGTGTGGCAGGCCGTGGCCGTTGGCCGGTTCGTAGAAGTGGATATCGTCAGGCATGGCCGGGTTCCTGCTGCGGGGTTCTGGGAGGCCGTCATAGTGCAATCCACGGCGACGAATTTCCATCGGCCTTATGGAATTTTCATTCAGCGGCCACCTATTTTTCACAGCGGCCCGTTCAGTCTGCGCCCAAGGTCGATACCCCCTATAAGACTGAGCCTCGGAGCCTTCTACCGCATGAATAAACTTCCTCAGATCACCCTGGCGTTCTGGGTCATGAAAATCTGCGCAACCACCCTGGGCGAAACCGCCGGGGACTTGTTGTCGATGACCCTGAACGTCGGTTACGCCATCAGCTCGATGATCCTTATCAGCGTGTTCCTGGTCACTCTGGTGACACAACTCTGGTCGAAAACCTACAACCCGGTGCTGTACTGGATCGTGATCCTTTCCACCAGCACCGCCGGCACCACCATGTCGGACTTCATGGACCGCACCCTGGGCCTGGGCTACGCCACCGGGTCGATGATCCTGATCGTGATCCTGATGATCATCTTTGCCTTGTGGCACCTCAGTGGTGACTCGCTGGACGTGAACAAGGTGCAGACTTTCCGAGGCGAGCTGTTCTACTGGATGGCGATCCTGTTCTCCAACACCCTGGGCACTGCGTTGGGCGACTTCCTGGCGGACGATTCTGGGCTCGGCTTTGCCGGTGGCGCCTTGTTGATTGGCTCGACCATTGCCGCGGTAGTGGCGCTCAAGTACTTCACCCAAATCTCGTCGGTGCTGTTGTTCTGGGTGGCGTTTGTACTGACCCGGCCGTTTGGTGCAACCCTGGGCGACTTCCTGACCAAGCCCCATGAAAAGGGCGGGTTGGATTTCGGCACCATTGGATCGTCGGCGGTATTGGCGGCGGTGCTGGTGGTGATGATTGCAGGGGCGTCGTATGCACAGCGACGGTATGGCCGGAGCCCGGTAGCAGAGGTGTCCTGATTCAACAGGTGGGAGGGGGCAAGCCCGCTCCCACATTTGTTACTGCATCCAACCGTTAGTCCGTGGTGATGCGCGAATGCTTGCGTGTGTCCTTCATGGTCACATAGACCGCCAGCGACACTGCAATACACGCAGTCACATACCAGTAGTAACCGGTTTCCATGCCGATGCTCTTGAACCACAGCGCGATGTATTCAGCGGTACCGCCGAAGATCGACACGGTCAGTGCATAGGGCAGGCCCACGCCCAGGGCGCGGATTTCGGTTGGGAACAGTTCAGCCTTGACCACGGCGTTGATCGAGGTGTAGCCGCTGACGATGATCAGCGCGGCCATGATCAGGAAGAACGCGCCCCACCAGGTCTGGATAGTGTGCAGGGTGGTGAGGATCGGTACGGTGAACAGCGTGCCGAGGATGCCGAAGGCGATCAGAATCGGCCGACGCCCGACTTTATCCGACAGCCCACCGACGATCGGTTGCAGGCACATGAACAGGAACAGCGTTGCCGCCGAGATCGTGGTGGAGTCGGAAATGCTCATGCCGACGGTGTTCACCAGGTACTTCTGCATGTAGGTGGTGTAGGTGTAGAAAGCCAGGGTGCCGCCCATGGTCAGGCCGACCACGGTCATCAGTTCCTTGGGGTGGCGCATCAAGGTGCGCATGGCGCTTTCCTTGGCTTTTTCCTTCTTGGTGAACGACTCGGTTTCTTCCATGCCGCGACGCAGGTACAGCGCGACCACTGCGCACAGGGCGCCGATGGCGAACGGGATACGCCAGCCCCAGTCGTACAGTTGCTCGGTGGTAAGGATCTGCTGCAGCACGATCAGCACGGCCAGGGCGATAAGCTGGCCGGAGATCAGGGTCACGTACTGGAAGCTGGAGAAGAAACCGCGACGTTCCTTGGTGGCCATTTCACTCAGGTAGGTGGCCGAGGTGCCGTATTCGCCACCGACCGACAAGCCTTGCAGCAGGCGGGCGAACACCAGCAGGATCGGTGCGCCGACGCCGATGGTTTCGTAACCGGGGCTCAGGGCGATGATCAACGAGCCGAAGCACATCAGCAGGACCGACGCCATCAGTGCTGCTTTGCGACCCGCACGGTCGGCGTACAGGCCCATCAGCCAGCCACCGATGGGGCGCATCAGGAAGCCCACGGCGAAGATCGCGGCGGTGTTGAGCAATTGGGCGGTGGTGTCGCCTTTCGGGAAAAAGGCTTTGGCGAAGTACAGCGAGAACGCGGCGTAGACATACCAGTCGTACCACTCGACCATGTTGCCGACCGATCCGCTGAAGATCGATTTGATGCGGCTGGTGGTGGTGCGTTCTTTAGCCGGCGCGGCCGCCGACCCCAGGGGCAAGGTGTTGGAGTTATCCATTGAAGGATCCTTCATCTAGTTGTTTTTATGGAGCGGCGCGAGCGCAGCCTGGCTGGGGCTATAGCAGGAGCTGTGCCAGGTAGATGAAGGCCCGGTCTAGAAGGGGCTGGGTTTTATTTTGGGCGGAAAGTCGCTGATGTTTTTGAGGGTGATGAGCGGAAATCCGCTCATTCGTCTTTCAGGAACATGTCCCTGGCCAACCCATGGCGCTGCATCTTTTCGTTGAAGGTGCGCCGTGGCAACTGCAACTCCGCCAGCACCGCCTTGATATCGCCTTTATACCGGGTCAATGCAGCCTTCAGGCAATGGGCCTCGAACGCCTCCTGCTGCGCGGCCAGCGATTGCCCGGCTTCGATCCCTTCCGGCTCCGGTTCGCCAAGGCCCAGCACCTGGCGTTCGGCGACGTTGGCCAGCTCGCGCACATTGCCCGGCCAGTCATGGCTGAGCAGGCGGCCCAACTGCGCGCCGCTCAGCGGTTCCACGCTGCGGCCCAGGCGCTCGGCGGCGCTTTGGGCAAAGTGATCGAACAGCAGCGGGATGTCTTCGCGGCGCTCGCGCAGGGGCGGCAGGCGCAGTTGTGCAACGTTCAGCCGATAGGCCAGGTCTTCGCGAAAGCGCCCGGCGCGGGCTTCTTCCAGCAGGTCCGGCTTGGTCGCGGCAATGATGCGTAAATCCACATGAATGCTTTGATTGGAGCCCAGGCGTTCCAGCTTCTGATCCTGCAACACCCGCAACAGCTTCACTTGCTGGGCCAGGGGCATGCTTTCGATTTCATCGAGGAACAGGGTACCGCCATGGGCGTACTCCAGTTTGCCGATGCGCTTGCCCTGGGCACCGGTGAAGGCGCCGCTTTCGTGGCCGAACAGTTCGGCCTCGAACAGTTGCTCGGGAATCGCCGCGCAATTGAGCGCCACAAACGGTTTTTTCGCACGGGGGCCGAAGTCATGCAGGCAGCGGGCGACCAGCTCCTTGCCGCTGCCGGTCTCGCCACGGATCAGCACGTTGACCGGCAAGGTGGCCAGGTCGAGTACCTGCCGGCGCAGGTTCTGCAAGCCACGGGACACGCCGAGCAGGCTCGACTCCAACTGTGCCCGATGATCGGCCTGTTGGTGCAGGCGGCGGTTTTCGAGGATCAGCCCGCGCTTGTCCAATGCGCGGCGCAGGCTGTTGAGCAAGGCATCGGGGCTGAAGGGTTTTTCCAGGAAGTCGTAGGCGCCGTCGCGCATGGCTTCGACGGCCATCGGTACATCGCCATGTCCGGTCAGCAGGATGACGGGCAGGTCGGCGTCACGGCGCTGCACTTCGGCCAGCAGCTCCAGGCCGCTGAGCCCGGGCATGCGCACGTCGCTCAGGATCACCCCGGGAAAGTCCTTGGGCAGTTGCGCCAGGCAGGCTTCGGCGCGGCTGAACAACTGCACCTCGAACCCCGACAAGCTCAGCCATTGCTCGACGGCCGTACGAATGCTGGCTTCGTCATCGACCACAATCACCGCGTTCAACATAAGTCGGGTGTCTCCAGCGCGATAGGCAAGGTCAGGGTGAATACCGCGCCGTCGCCACGGTTACTGGCGCTCAGGCGCCCGCCCAATTCGTGCACGATAGCGTAGGAAACCGCCAGGCCCAAGCCGAGCCCGTCGCCCACCGGCTTGGTGGTAAAGAACGGGTCGAACACGCTGTTGAGGTGCTCTTCGGCAATCCCGCCGCCGCTGTCGCTGACCGTGAGTTGCCACAGTTGCTGGTCGGCATGCAGGCGGATTTCCAGGCGCTTGCGGGGTTTGTCGGCCATGGCGTCGAGGGCGTTGCGCAGCAGGTTGATCAGCACCTGTTCGAGGCGGATCGCGTCGCCGCGTACCCAGGCGGGGCGGGTCAGGTCCAGCACGGTGCCGATGGCTTCATCACGCAGGCGCGCGTCGAGCAGGTGCAGGGACTGGTCGACCACGGTGGCCAGGTCAAGGCGTTCGCGCAGGCCGCTGGGGCTTTTGCGCGCAAAGGTCTTGAGGTGGCCGGTCAGCGCGGCCATGCGTGTGAGCATATCGTCCAGTGGGGTCAGCGCCTTGTAGGCGTCGTCCACCCGACCGTGGTCCAACAGCAACCGCAGGGTCGCCAACTGCATGCGCTGGGCGGTCAGGGGCTGGTTGATCTCATGGGCGAGGGCGGCGGACATCTGCCCCAACGCCGCTAATTTCGCCGATTGCACCAGGCCATCCTGGGCCGTGCGCAGGGCCTGGGTGCGCTCTTCCACAAGCTGTTCGAGTTCTTCGCGGCTGCGCTGGCGCAAACGGGCCAGGCGCCAGCGTTGGCTGAGGAACAGCACCAGGAACACCAGCGCCAGCCAGGAGCCGGCGGCGGCAAGGCCGGCGTTGCGCTGGTCTTCAAAAGCGAACTGGGGTTTGCGCAACAGGTGCAGGGTCCAGCCCTCGGCCTTCAGCGGCAGGGACTCCCAGATGTAATTGGCGTTGCCATCGGGGCCGTTGACGCGCATCAGGTGGCTGTTTTCGTCGAAGCGTTGCAACGTCTGGGTGTCCAGCGGCTGCAGTTGTTTCTTGTCGTATTGGCGGGTGGCCTTGAGTTCGACCAGATCGCTGGCCGACAACGGGTGCAGGTTGCGATAACGCCAGCCCGGTTGGTTGGCGATAAACACGATGCCGCGTGCGTCGCTGACCAGCAACAGGTCATCGCCCTGGGCCCATTCGCGCTCCAGCTCAGGGAATTCCAGTTTCACCACCATGGCGCCAAGGAACTGCTCGTGTTCATCCAGCACGGCGCTGGAGAGGAAATACCCCGGGATCCCGGTGGTTACGCCGACCGCGTAAAAGCGCCCGGTGCCCTGGCTCTTGGTCTGGCTGAAATACGGCCGAAACGCGTAGTTGTGCCCGACATAACTGCTCGGCAAGTTCCAGTTGCTGGCGGCCACGGCCAGGCCGGTGCGGTCCATCAACTCCAGGGTGGAGGACTGCGCCGCTCCATTGATGCGTTCGAGCTTGCGGTTGAGCAGGTCCTGGGTGCCGGCGTCCAACGGGCCTTTGAGCGCGTTGATCATCTCCGAGTCCAGCGCCAGCACGGCGGGCAGGGCGCGGTAGCGTTCGATCAGGGTGTGCAGGGAATTGGCGTACAGCGCCAGCTGCTGGTTGGCGCGGGCCGCATCGTCCACCAAAGCCTGGCGTTCGGCATGGCGCGTGGCCAAGGCCGCGGCCAGCAGCGCACCGGCGATGATCAGCAGGGAGTAGAAGGTCAGGCGCAGCGGGCGAGGGATCACGATCATACGGTGATGGGCAGGCACGGTAAGGGGAGTGCACCATAGCATGAGCGGCTTGGGTCTTGTGGTGAGGGGCTGTCGTGGCTGAAGGGAGAGTGGGCTTCTTGTGGTGAGCGGGGCAAGCCCGCTCACCACAATAAACCCGCTTGCCATAGGTGAATCAGCAGGCAATAAAAAAGCGACCGGGCCATGGGCCGCGGTCGCCTCAGTCTTGGGGGAGGGTGCTTACTGCACTTCTACCGCCAGGCTTTCACTGATCTTTTTCTGCCAGATGGCCGGACCGGTGATGTGGACGGATTCGCCCTTGCTGTCCACCGCAACGGTGACCGGCATGTCTTTCACGTCGAACTCGTAGATCGCTTCCATGCCCAGTTCGGCGAAGGCCACTACACGCGACTTCTTGATGGCTTGGGCCACCAGGTAAGCGGCGCCGCCCACGGCCATCAGGTACACGGCCTTGTGGTCCTTGATCGCTTCGATCGCGGTAGGGCCGCGCTCGGATTTACCGATCATGCCCAGCAGGCCGGTTTGCTCGAGGATCTGACGGGTGAACTTGTCCATCCGTGTCGCGGTGGTCGGGCCAGCCGGGCCAACCACTTCTTCGCGCACCGGATCAACCGGGCCGACGTAGTAGATAAAGCGACCCTTGAGGTCCACCGGCAGGCTTTCGCCCTTGTTCAGCATCTCGACCATGCGCTTGTGCGCGGCGTCGCGACCGGTGAGCATCTTGCCGTTGAGCAGTACGGTTTCGCCCGGCTTCCAGCTCTGCACTTCTTCCGGGGTCAGGGTGTCGAGGTTGACGCGACGGGCCGATGGGCCGGCTTCCCAGACGATTTCCGGGTAGGCGTCCAGCGGTGGCGCTTCCAGCGACGCCGGGCCCGAACCGTCGAGCACGAAGTGCGCGTGACGGGTGGCGGCGCAGTTGGGGATCATGCACACCGGCAGCGAAGCGGCGTGGGTCGGGTAGTCCATGATCTTTACGTCGAGCACTGTGGTCAGGCCACCCAGGCCCTGGGCGCCGATGCCCAGTTGGTTGACCTTCTCGAACAACTCCAGGCGCATTTCTTCGATACGGTTCTGCGGGCCGCGCTTTTTCAGCTCGTGGATGTCGATGGATTCCATCAACACTTCCTTGGCCATCACCGCGGCTTTTTCGGCGGTGCCGCCGATGCCGATGCCGAGCATGCCCGGTGGGCACCAGCCGGCGCCCATGGTCGGAACGGTCTTGAGCACCCAGTCGACGATCGAGTCGGACGGGTTGAGCATGGCCATCTTCGACTTGTTCTCGGAACCGCCGCCCTTGGCCGCCACATCCACTTCCACGGTGTTACCCGGGACGATGGAGTAGTGGATCACGGCCGGGGTGTTGTCCTTGGTGTTTTTACGCGCACCGGCCGGGTCGGCCAGGATGGAGGCGCGCAGGACGTTTTCCGGCAGGTTGTAGGCGCGACGCACGCCTTCGTTGATCATGTCGTCCAGGCCCATGGTGGCGCCATCCCAACGTACGTCCATGCCCACGCGCACGAACACGGTGACGATACCGGTGTCCTGGCAGATCGGGCGATGGCCGGTGGCGCACATGCGCGAGTTGATCAGGATCTGCGCGATGGAGTCACGGGCTGCCGGCGATTCTTCGCGCAGGTAGGCCTCGTGCATCGCCTGGATGAAATCAACGGGGTGGTAGTAGGAAATGAATTGCAGGGCGTCGGCAACGCTCTGAATCAGGTCGTCTTGCTTGATCACGGTCATGAGTCGCGCTCCTCTATAAGGGAACATTCAATAAAGGTGGGCTCAGTGGGGTGCATCGGTCGGCTGAGTCCACCTTTCCAAGGCACGCCAAGTGGTGCAGGCGCGACGCTAAAAAGGCGCGGCAGTATAACCCGGCACGGTGGCCGATACACCCGACTATGGTCAAACTGTCGCAGGCATGATTCCCTGTGCGCGCCCCTTGTGATCGAGTCCTGCTATGCCTGAACTGTACGTCGGCGAACACCATTGGTCGGTAGCCACCGGCAGCAACCTGCTGGATGCCTTGAACCAGGCGGGTGTGGCCGTGCCTTACAGTTGCCGTGCCGGCAGCTGCCATGCTTGCCTGGTGCGGTGCCAGGGCGAGGTCGAGGACCGGCAGCCCGCTGCTTTGAGCCCGGCACAACGCCAGGAGGGCTGGCGCCTGGCGTGCCAGTGCCAGGTGATCGGCGATCTGCAGGTCGAGGCGTTCGACCCGCTGCGGGACGGCCTGCCGGCCCAGGTGGTGGGGGCCGATTGGTTGAATACCTCGGTGCTGCGCCTGCGGCTGCAAGCGGAGCGTGGACTGCGGTATCGCGCCGGGCAGCACATGGTGTTGTGGGCCGGGCAGGTGGCACGGCCTTATTCCCTGGCCAGCCTGCCTCAGGAGGATGCCTTCCTGGAGTTTCATATCGATTGCCGCCAGCCCGGCGCATTCAGCGATGCCGCGCGCGCGTTGTCGGTGGGTGATCGCCTGCGCCTGGGAGAACTGCGTGGCGGAGCACTGCAATACGATCCCGACTGGCAATCCCGGCCGCTGTGGCTGCTGGCTTCCGGTACCGGCCTGGGGCCGCTGTGGGGTGTGCTGCGCGAGGCGTTGCGCCAGGATCACCAGGGCGCCATCCGTATGATTCACCTGGCCCATGATGCCGACGGTCATTACCTGGCCGAGCCCCTGGCCGAACTGGCTGCGCGTCATCCGAACCTGACGGTGGAGCTGTGGACTGCGGCGCAGTCGGCCCAGGCATTGGCGCAACTGCGGCTTGTTTCCCGGCAAACCCTGGCCTTACTCTGCGGGCATCCTGTCAGCGTCGAGGCCTTCTCCAAGCGCCTGTTCCTGGCGGGGCTGCCGCGCAATCAACTGCTGGCCGATGTGTTCCTGCCCCGTGGTTGAGTGCTGAATTCCACTGCCGTGAGATTCGCCATGACCGACGCCATCCTGCTGCAACGCGAGCGCGGGCTGCTGACCCTGCAGCTCAATCGCCCGGATAAGAAAAACGCCCTGACCCGAGCCATGTACAGCCAATTGGCCGAGGCGTTGGAGCAGGCCGATGCGGACCCGCAGATCAATGCCGTGCTGATCCAGGGCAGCAGCGAGTGTTTTACCGCCGGCAACGATATCGGCGACTTTCTTGAACAGCCGCCCAGCGACCTCGACAGCCCGCCGTTTCACTTTATGAAAAGCCTGCTCAACTGCCGCAAGCCGGTGATCGCAGCCGTAGCGGGTGCGGCGGTGGGGATCGGCACGACCCTGCTGCTGCATTGCGACCTGGTGTACATCAGCCGCGATGCACGGTTACGCATGCCGTTCGTCAATTTGGGGCTGTGCCCGGAGTTTGGGTCGAGCCTGATCCTCCCGCGTTTATTGGGGCACGCGAAGGCGGCTGAACTGCTGTTGCTGGGTGAGGGCTTCAGCGGCGAACAAGCGGCCGCGTGGGGGATTGCTACCGAAGCGTTGGGCAGTGGCGAGGCGGCGTTGGCCAAGGCGCGGGAGATGGCCGAGCGCTTTGAAACCCTGGCGCCGGGAGCGGTGCAGGTCTGCAAGCAGTTGATGAAGAGCGTGGACCGTGAGCAGTTGCGGCAAGTGATCGAGGAAGAGGGGGCGTTGTTTGTGCAGCGCTTGAAGTCGCCGGAAGCGATTGCGGCGCTGTCGGGGTTTATGGGCAGGCGTTAACCCCATGTGGGTGCGACGATTCGACATGCTCCCTGCCACACGGAAAGCAAAAAGCCCCGCCATTCACATGGCGGGGCTTTTGGTTTTCAGCCTGTCACTCAGACCATTGGGTCGCCAACGTGCAGGATCTTCATGCCGTTGGTGCCGCCGATGGTGTGGTAGCTGTCGCCTTTGGTCAGGATGACCCAGTCGCCTTTCTCCACTACGCCGCGCTTGATCAGCTCGTCGATGGCCGCCTGGCTGACTTCATGGGGCGGCAACGACGCCGGGTCGAACGGCACGGTGTACACGCCACGGAACATGGCCGCACGGGCCTGGGTTTCGCGGTGCGGGGAGAACGCGTAGATCGGTACCGAAGAACGGATACGCGACATGATCAACGGCGTATAGCCACTTTCGGTCAGGGCAATGATCGCTTTCACGCCCGGGAAGTGGTTGGCGGTGTACATGGCGGCCAGGGCGATGCTCTGGTCGCAGCTTTCGAACACTTTGCCGATGCGGTGGCTGGAGGTCTTGCTGGTCGGGTGCTTTTCGGCACCGACGCAGATACGCGCCATGGCCTGCACGGCTTCCAGTGGGTACGGGCCGGCGGCACTTTCGGCCGAGAGCATCACGGCGTCGGTGTAGTCGAGCACGGCGTTGGCCACGTCGGACACTTCGGCGCGGGTCGGCATCGGGTTCTGGATCATCGACTCCATCATCTGGGTCGCGACGATCACCGCTTTGTTGTGGCGGCGCGCGTGCAGGATGATCTTTTTCTGGATGCCGATCAGCTCGGCGTCGCCGATTTCCACACCCAGATCGCCACGGGCAACCATCACCGCGTCGGATGCCTTGATCAGGCCGTCGAGGGTTTCGTCATCGGCCACGGCTTCGGCGCGTTCGATCTTCGCCACCAGCCAGGCGGTACCGCCGGCTTCGTCGCGCAGTTTACGGGCGTATTCCATGTCGGCAGCGTCGCGCGGGAAGGACACGGCGAGGTAGTCCACTTCCATTTCAGCGGCGAGCTTGATGTCGGCCTTGTCTTTTTCAGTCAGGGCTGGGGCGGTCAAGCCACCGCCGCGACGGTTGATGCCTTTGTGATCGGACAGCGGGCCGCCGATGATCACAGTGCAATTCAATTCAGTCGGGGTCGCGGTGTCGACGCGCATCACCACGCGACCGTCGTCCAGCAGCAGCTCGTCACCGACGCCGCAATCCTTGACCAGGTCCGGGTAGTCGATACCCACGACGTCCTGGGTGCCTTCGGTCAGCGGGTGGCTGGTGGAGAAGGTGAATTTGTCACCGATCTTCAGCTCGATACGCTTGTTGGCGAATTTGGCGATACGGATTTTCGGGCCTTGCAGGTCACCCAGCAGTGCGACGAAGCGGCCATGCTTGGCGGCCAGGTCACGCACCAGCTTGGCGCGAGCCTTGTGCTCGTCCGGGGTGCCGTGGGAGAAGTTCAGACGGGCAACGTCCAAACCAGCCAGAATCAGCTGTTCGAGGACTTCCGGCGAGTTGCTGGCCGGGCCAAGGGTGGCGACGATTTTGGTACGACGGACGGACATGCACAGACTCCTGAGTTCAAGCGCTGAGGAAGGCTACTATGCTCTTTGGTTGTAGTCATTGTTCGTTTGCACTACTTATCGACGATTCGCTTGTTTTCGTGCCGGTTGAATAGATGAACATCCTTGAAGATTTTTGACGAGGGGTCGATACACTGCACAAGACAGGAGAACCTTCATGCGAATTTTGCTCATTGCTGCCCTGGCCGTCAGTGTTGTCGGCTGCACCCGTTGGTCGATGGACCACCATTTGAACAATGCCTACCGTGCGTACAAGGTCGGTGATTGCGAGCGTGTCACTTTGGAACTATCCCAGGTCGACCGCGAGAGCCGTACCCGGCGTTATGTTCAGCCGGAAGTTTCGATGTTGCGCGGGCAATGCCTGGAACGCCAGAAACTGTTCGTCGACGCCGTGCAAACCTATCAATTCATCATTAACCAGTACCCGTCGAGCGAGTACGCCTACCGTGCCCGCGCGAGGCTGGATACCTTGCAGCAACTGGGCCATTACCCCGGTGCGAGCGTGGCACAGCCGCGGCCCGCCTCTTTGTAATGGCATTCGTCATTTAATAACTGGCCCGTTGCCAGTCTTGGGCTATTCTTTCAACGTTCGTTTGTACAAGTTTCTATTCGAACGGATGCAGGGCCCGGATTCGGCAGCTGTCGAGTGACAAAATGTTGTCCGTTGTCACACCGAGATCCAGGGAGAGCGAGCAATTGCGCTCGTTCCGAATCACTGGCACGGCCAGAGTCATGGCCACTGGATGGCGATCTCACCATGTTTACCGACCGACGGATCGAGCGGCATCAACTACCGTATTTCCTGCAAGTGTTTAACCGTGTCACCGACAAACCCATAGGTTTTTTGGGTAACGTCTCTGACGACGGGCTGATGTTGGTCAGCCAGTTACCCATGATGGTCGATGTGGACTTCGAGTTGCGTTTGAAGATACCCGGGGCTGACGACACGTTCCATGTCATTGACATCACGGCGACCTGCCTGTGGAGCCATGAAGATATCAACCCGCAGCACTATGATTCCGGGTTCAGCGTGCTTGAAGCCCCCGAGGAATATGGGCAACTGATCAACGTGCTGTTGCAGTACTTCAGTTTTGATTCCTTGCAGGCTTCGGCCTAGAAGCGGCGCGCTGTCGACGCGGCCGGGGTGCTGCCATCCCTGCCGCAGTCGTGCGCTTTTTTAGAATACTCCGGCTTTCTTCCAACCCAGGTAGCGTGTCACCAGGGCCGCCCCCATTTCTGATGGCAACGTATCCAACGCCGACAGACCGTGGGCGTTCATGCGGTCATGCAATTCATCCCGAGTATTGAGGTAGTCGACAGTACCGCTGTAGGCCAGGGCTTCGGGCAAGGTTTGTACGGGGGATTGGCGCAGTCGATCGAGTACTTCCTCACGCATACTTGCCACCAGCACCCGATGTTGACGACTGATGCGCTTGACGGCGGAGAGCAGGGCTTCATCATCCTCATCCCGCAGGTTGCTCACAATAATGACCAATGCCCGCCGTTTTTGCCGGGCCAGCAGTTGGCTGGCCGCTGCCTGGTAGTCGGCGGTTCGGCGGCTGGTGTCCAGGTCATAGACCGTATTGAGCAACAGGTTCAATTGGCTGCTGCCCTTGACCGGTGCCAGGTAGCGTGGCTGGTCAGTGGCAAAGGTGCACAACCCCACCGCATCGCCCTGGCGCAGGGCCACGTAGCTAAGCAGCAGGCAGGCATTGAGGGCGTGGTCGAAATGGGACAGCTCGTCATCCTGGCTGCGCATGCGTCGGCCGCAATCGAGCATGAACACGATCTGCTGGTCGCGCTCGTCCTGATACTCCCTGGCGATGGGGGTACGTTGCCGCGCGGTCGCTTTCCAATCGATTTGCCGCAGGCTGTCGCCCTCACGAAACTCGCGCAGCTGATGAAACTCCAGTCCCAATCCTCGTCGTTGCCGTTGACGGACCCCCAGTTGGCTCAACCAGTTATCCACACCCAGCAGTTGTGCCCCGTACAGGCGGGCGAAGTCCGGGTAGACGCGGGTGGCATCCTCGGCTTCGATAAAACGCCGTGCAGACCAGAGCCCCAAGGGACTGGGCAGGTGGACTTCGCAGCGACTGAACGCGAAATGCCCACGCCGCAAGGGGCGCAGGCGATAACCCAGCTCACTGCGTTCACCAGGGTGCAGTTCGATGGACTGGGGCAGGTTTTCCACGCTCAGCCCGTCGGGGACGTGATCGAACACCTGCACTGTCAGCGCCTGTGGGTAGTCATGTTCCAGGGACAGGCGGACTTCGCCCCAGCGCCCCAGCGCCAGGCTGCCGGGCATCTGCCGGTGCACGCGTGGTGAGGGTCGGCGGCGCAGTCGCAGCGCGTCGAGCATGGCCAGCAGCAACAGCGCCAGGAGCAAGCCCCATGTTATTGAGTGCAAGGTCTCGGGTACCTTGAGCTGCAAGGCGGCCGCAGCGCCCAGCAGGATGCTCAAGCCCAGCAGTACGCTGAGCCAGGCTAATAACAGACGGGTCGGTTTCATGGACGGGTCATTGCCGGGGGGCCGGAATCTGGTCCAGCAGCTGCTTGAGCACCTGGTCGACCTCCAGCCCGTCTATATCCAGTTCTGGCGCAAGACGTACCCGATGACGCAGTACCGCCAGGGCACAGTCCTTGATGTCATCCGGTGTGACGAACTCGCCTGCACGTAACAAGGCCCGTGCGCGGGCGCCGCGTACCAGGGCGATGGAGGCTCGCGGGCCGGCGCCTATGGCCAGTCCCGGCCAGCTGCGGGTTGCTCGCGCCAGGCGCACGGCATAGTCGAGCACGTGTTCATCCAGGGCCAGTTCACTGGCGACCAGCTGCAGTTGCAGCACGTCCTCGGCCTTCAGCACGGTGCGCAACGGGTGCACGTCCAGCATGTCGGCCCGTGATGAGCGTGTCACTTCGCGCACCATATCCAGTTCCTGCTGCGCATCGGGGTAGTCCATGCGTACCTTGAGCATGAAACGGTCCAGTTCGGCTTCCGGCAGGGGGTAGGTGCCTTCCTGTTCGATGGGATTTTGCGTGGCAAGTACCATGAACGGCTGGCCAATGGGCAGCGCCTCGCCTTCGAGGGTGACTTGCCGTTCCTGCATGGCTTCGAGCAGGGCTGCCTGGGTCTTGGCCGGAGCGCGGTTGATTTCGTCGGCCAGCAACAAGTGGGTGAATACTGGCCCCTTGCGCAGCTTGAACTGTTCGGTGTGCAGGTCGTACACCGCGTGGCCGGTGACATCGCTGGGCATCAGGTCCGGGGTGAACTGGATCCGCGCGAATTCGCCGTCAAAGCAACGGGCCAGGGCACGTACCAGCAAGGTCTTGCCCAGCCCGGGGACACCCTCGAGCAATACGTGGCCGCCGGCGATCAGCGCGGTGAGTACATCATCGATTACCTGATCCTGCCCGATCACCGCCTTGCGCAGTTCAATGCGCAGGGCCTGGGCCTGCTGGCTGGCGCGTTGCAGAGAGTCGCCGGGCAGGGTGGTAGCGCTGGGAAATTCGCTCATAGGGCATTCCTGAGGGTTTGCAGGCACGCCACCTGCCGGCTGAAATCGGCACTGGATAGCCGTTTCGTCGGGAGTGGGCCGAGGGCCTGGCTGATGACGTGGGAGGGTTGGCGCGTCAGGTGGGCAAGTACTCGCCCCTGTTCCGTGTTGTCGAGATGTTCAAAGCCGGGGTGACGCCGCCGTGCGGCGCGCAGGATGTCGCGCTGCAAGGCCTGCAACAGGGTGCCTTGGCCGCTGCGACGCAGCAGGAAGTCGGCGCTGGCTTTCAGGTGCTCCTGCAATTGCCGGCGTGCCTTGGGGGCGGGCGCCTGGATTGGGCCCTGGCGCATACCTGCCTGCCAGAGTGCCAGGGCAATCAGGGCAGTGAGCGCCACCAGCGCCTGGGGGAAATAACGCAGCAGCAGGGTGAACAGGTCATCTACATCGCCGTTGAACAACAAGGTTACGGCAGTGCCCTGGGTCAGATGCCACAGCAGCCAGGCATTGTCGTGTTTGCCAATGTCCGGCGTTTTCCACAGCTCGCTGTCGGTGATCACCGTTACGCGGCCTTGCCCGAGGTCGAGTTGCATCAAGTGGCTCGACCGGGCGCTATTGGCTGAAAATTGTGCCAGGTGCTTGGGGTCGATAAGGTTGAAGTCGGTCTCGAAACTGAAATAGACCGGGGCTGTGTCGTTGTCGACATACAGTTTGGTCAGGTCCGGTGCTTTATTTTTGCGGGCTGGGGCCGGGGCATCGGGTTCATCGCTGAGGACTTGGTGGATAGGCAGGCGATCGAGCAGCAGGTCGCCGCTCTTGCCGGTTTCTTCGTCCCACAGGGCCTCGGCGACCACCAGTAGATGGCCGCCGGACCTGGCCCAGTCCAGGAGTTGCCCTGCCTGGCGTGGCGACATGTTGCCGCGTTCGCCCAGCAACAGCAGGCTGTTGCCCTTGGCGGGCAGGCTCGCCAGGCGTTCCAGGCCATTGGCGCGCTCAACGGCCAGGCCTTGCAGGCGCAGAAAGTGTTCGGCTGCCAGGTAAGGATTGGCCAGGGCTTCCGGGGAGGGGCCGCGGTCCACCACTTCTTCATAGGGGATCGCTTTGCTCCATGCGTAAAAACCGCCCGCTCCAAGCAGGCACGCCAACAGCAGCCCCACCCACAGTAATGGCCGGTTCATCGGGCGCCTCCCGCACTGAACAGGGCACGCCAATCGTTGCACAATGTCTGCTGGACTGAGACCGGGGGCAGGTGATGGCCATAGGCGAGGTTTTGCCAGTGCCGCGTCAATTCATCACTGAAGGCCAGCAACTGCGGCTGCTGCAACTGGTGAACCCGTTGCAGGACCTCGCCTTCGGTGTCAGCGCTTCTAAGGGGCAGGTTGAAGTCATGCAGCAACCTGCTCAGCAGGCCACGATACAAAAGGCCGAGGGCCTCCCGTGGCTGGGTAGACCAGAGTTGCTCGGCGGCGCTGGCGATATCCTCGGGCAGGGTCTCGGCGCCCAGTTCCAGGCCGAACAATTGCGCGGGTGGTGGTTTCGCTGCTTTGGGTGTACGTGCCCCGCGCAGGCTGACAAAGGTGCGCAACCAGTCCCGATAACGCCAGGCCACCAGGGCCACGCCACCGATCAGCAGGCTCCATAACAGCACTTCCAGGCCTTGGGCGACAGGCTTGAACGTGTTGCTGTTGAGGTTGTCCAGCAGTGCCTGCAGCCACGCCGGAAGTTTGCCGTCACTGTGTGCCTTGTTTTTAACGACGGACTTTTCTTCGCCAAAGCGATAGCGGGTGACGGTTTCCGGATTTTTGAAGGGCGGCTTGTCCAGCAGCGACTTGATGGACTGGCTTGCGCTCTGGGGGGGCAGTGGCTTGGCGTCATCCGCCATGGCGGGCGGGTTGAATGGCAGCAAGGTCAGCCCGATCACCAGCACTAACAGTGGCGCCACACTGCTCAGACGCTGGCGCAGGCGGCGGAATACCAGCTCCAGGTCCCACGCCTCCAGCAGGGTGCGGCGATTGAGATAAAGGCTGAAACCACAGGCGACATAGATGGGCTCCCAAAACACCAGGATCAAGGCGTAGAAGGCATTGCTCAAGTGTTCCAGCCAGACCCCCTCGGAGCCCGTCGCCAGCGCCAACCGTTGCCAATCCCAATCCAGTTCAAGCTGTTGCGGAATGAATAGATAGAACAGCGCCATGCAGCCGAACCACAAGCCGATTTCCAGGTGCACCCCAACGGTGGTCAACCAGCGCGCTGCACCGGCATTGCGCTGCTGCAGCACGCCCAGGCGTTTCTGGCGCGCCTGGCCGTCCAGGCCTTCGAGCTGGCTGACCGGCATTATAAAACTGCGGCTGAGGCTAAGTCGGCGCCAGGTCAGGCTGGCCAGCAGTTGGTGGTTAAGCAGTCTTGGCCATTGGCGCACGGCCTGCTTAAGGCTGGGTGTTTCGCCGAACAGGGCTTTGGAGAGGATATATAAAGGCAAGCGGTCGAACGCCGGTTTGAGCCACCAGAACAGGAACACGGCTGTGGACGGGTATTTCCATAGCAACGCGGTAAGCAGGGCAAAAACCGGCAGGGTCACCAGCGCCCAACTGCTCATCAACAGCAGGCGATGCTCCCGGGCCATTAATACCCCAAGGTCCATGGCCTCCCATGCGGTACGCGGGCGAATCGCCACGCTGGCATTACTCAGGCGCATGGCGAGTCCGTCCGGCAAGGGTCAGGTAAGCCGCCACCATTAGCCAAAGTGCAGCACCCACCAGGTATTTGATCCAAGGGGCGATCTGGGTGGTGGAAGACCAGTAGGCCTCGATAAATGCTGCGATCAGCAGGAACACCATGACACCGCACAGCAGTTGCACACTCTTGCGAGCGGCGAGCCGCAGGGATTCGCCACGGGTCAGTTGCCCCGGGGCGATCAACGCCCAGCCCAGTTGTAGGCCCGCGGCACCGGCGAGTGCAATGGCCGTCAACTCAAAGGCCCCATGGCCGATGACAAATGACCAGAAGGTCTGCCCATAGCCGATTTCGGTCAGGTGCCCGGAAATCGCGCCGATGATCAGCCCATTGAATATCAGGAAAAACACACTGCCCAGGCCGAACAGCAAGCCGGCGGCAAATGTCTGAAAGGCGATACCGATGTTGTGCATCACGTAGTAGCCAAACATCATCCAGTCTTCGCTCGAAGCACGTTCGGCAGCGCGCCCCAGCCGGCTGGCCTCGGGGTCATACATGCCCTGCATCTCTGCCACCTGCTGGGGGCTGACAATGCTGTAGATCAGGTCGGGAAACAGGTAGACCAGCAGGGCAATGCCCAGCAGGCTGCCAAAGAACAGCAGGCTGGCAATCAACACGAAACGCCACTGTTCTCGCACCAGACGCGGAAAATCGGCCAGGACGAAACTCAGCACGTTCGCGGCCAATTGGCTGCGGTGGCGATACAGTTGTTGATGGCCGCGCAATGCCAGTTGTTGCAGGGGATCCACCAGGTAACTGCTGTAGCCGCGCTCCTGGGCGAGGGCCAGGAGCTGGCATAGACGCCGGTATTGATGAGGGAAATCGGCCATATCACTGGCCTTGGCCTTGCCGTGTTCCAACTGCTTCAGTTGTTCGGCAAACGCTTGCCATTGGTGTTGGTAACGGCTCTCGAAAAGACTCTGCTTCATGTCGGCCCCAGCAGGCCGCGGGCCACACCGTTGAGTTGCTCCACGGCGCGGGCCGGGGACACCTGCAGCGGCGTCGCAAGGATCGAGGCGAGTTCGTGTACCCGTTCAGGGGACAGTTCGCCCTGGCGTTCGGCGAAGCCAAGAATCGCTCGCTGTTCACTCAGGTCCAGGGCAAACGGCAAGCGCAGGGCTGCAGCTTGGGGCACCTGGGGACGTGCCAGCGGCTGTTCGCGGTAGACCACCAGGGCGCCGGCGGCCAGGTCGCCAAGGCGTTTGAAGTGAGGATGTTGCAGGCAGCTGATGGCGCCGAGAAAGTAGCCGAAAGGCAGCATGTCGACAAACCGCAGGAGGTTGCGGATCAGCGACGCCGACCAGCCTATAGGGGTCCCGTCGTCCTGCACGACCCGTAAGCCCATGACCTGTTTGCCCGGTGAGCAGCCTTGGTTGAGCACCTCGAACAGCACCATGTACCACCAACTGACCAGGAACAGCAGAAGCGATCCCAGGCCAACACCTATATTGCCGAGCAACGCCAATGGCACCAGCAGCACGCCCATGATCACTGCACGCGCGCCGAGGTCGAAGGCAAATGCCAGCGCCCGTGGCACCAGGCCGGCTGGGCGCAGCGGCAGGTCGATGCCCTCCGGGGTCTCGATCTGGTAGAGGGTGTCCAATGGGGCTGATGGCATCGCGATCCTTGGCAGTGCAGAGCGGCTGGAGACACGGATGCTAACAGTGTCCGTGATGGAAGCAACTACTCAAGGTTTTGCTGGATGTTTGTACAGTGGAATTGGTGCTGGCTCCGAACACGGCTGAACGCCTAGACTTCGTCGATCTTCAGCACAGGAATAGCCCGTGACCTCCATTTTCTGGTACGACTATGAAACCACCGGCATCAACCCGCGCAGCGATCGCCCACTGCAGGTTGCCGGCATTCGTACGGACCTCGATCTCAACGAGGTCGGCCCGCCGGTCAATCTTTACTGCCAGCCCAGCGACGACATCCTGCCCCATCCCGCCGCCTGTGCCATTACCGGTATAACCCCTGGAATACTGGCGGAAAAAGGCCTGGCCGAGGCCGATTTCATGACCCGTGTACATGCCGAACTGGCGGCCCCGGGGACGTGCGGCGCAGGTTACAACACCTTGCGGTTTGACGACGAAATGACGCGCTACAGCCTGTATCGCAATTTTTTCGACCCCTACGCGCGGGAGTGGCAGGGCGGTAACAGCCGCTGGGACCTGATCGACGTGGTTCGCACTGCCTACGCCCTGCGCCCGGAAGGCATCGAGTGGCCGCAGCAGGATGGGCGCGTGACCCTCAAGCTCGAGCGCCTGACCGCCGCCAACGGCATTGACCATGGCCAGGCCCACGATGCGTTATCCGACGTACGTGCCACCATCGCCCTGGCGCGCCTGGTGCGCGAGAAGCAGCCCAAGCTGTACGACTGGCTGTTTCAACTGCGCAGCAAGCAACGGGTGATGGACCAGGTGCGCCTGCTGCAACCCATGGTGCATATCTCCGGACGTTTTTCCGCCGAGCGTCATTACCTGGGGGTCGTGCTGCCCCTGGCCTGGCACCCGCGCAACCGCAATGCACTGATTGTCTGCGACCTTGGGCTCGATCCCCAGGGGCTGCTGGACCTGGATGCCGCTGCCTTGCGCCAACGCCTGTATACCCGTCGCGAGGACCTTGCCGAAGGTGAACTGCCGGTGCCGCTCAAGTTGGTGCATATCAACCGTTGCCCCGTGGTCGCGCCCTTGAACGTACTGCGGGCCGAGGATCGTGAACGCCTGCAATTGGATATGGATATTTGCCAGGCGCGAGCCCTGCGGCTAACTGACGCACAGGCACTTTGGCGCGATAAGTTGGCGGTTATTTACGCCGAGGAAGATTTTGCCCCGAGCGCAGACCCGGAACAGCAGCTTTACGAAGGTTTTATCGGGGATCGTGATCGACGGTTATGCGAGCAAGTCCGGGCGGCGGAACCTGCGCAGTTAGCCAGCCAGCAGTGGCCTTTTGATGATCACCGTTTGCCTGAATTATTGTTTCGTTACCGGGCGCGTAACTTCCCCGATACGCTGAACGGCGAGGAGCTACAACGTTGGAAACTTTTCTGTCAGCAACGTTTGGCAAATCCTGAATTCGGCGCGCCGAATACCCTGGAGGCATTTAATCACGCTCGGCAGGAGTTGGCCGTTAGTGCGACGCCGTTTCAGCAGCAGGTGCTGGAGCAATGGCAGAGATATGCCGACTCTTTAGCCGCTCGTGTGAATCGGTAATAGCGGTTTGTAGAAAAGACGGTCAATAAAAAACGCCAGCAAGCTGGCGTTTTTAATGGGTTGCGTATCAAGCGCAGACCGGGTGAGGCTTAGCCCAGCAGGGTAGCCCAGCCTTCAACCACGTCACCGCCCCACTTGGCTTTCCACTCTTTCAGGGTTTTGTGGTTGCCGCCTTTGGTTTCAATCACTTCACCGTTGTGCGGGTTTTTGTATTGCTTGACCTTGCGCGCACGCTTGGTACCGGTAGTTTTCACGGCGCCACGGGGTGCTTTAACTTTCGACTCTGGATCCAGCAGCGCGATGATGTCACGCAGGGATTTGGAGTATTCACCCATGAGGGTGCGCAGTTTGCCTTCGAATTCCAGCTCGGTTTTCAGTTTGTCATCTTGGGACAGGTTCTTCAAACGAGCTTGCAGCTCTTTGATAGCTTCTTCGGTGGCACGGTATTCGTTGATCAGAGACATGTGGACTACCTTATGTAGAACGCTGATTGACAGGGATAGTGGCCCAATAATAGTCAGGCGGTTTCCCCAAGTAAACATTTAAGCGCGTATTCAGGTGAATTACTTTGAATGTTTGTGAAGACGCTATGCAATCGAGTTAATTAGTAGGGGCTACCCCGAAAATAATCTCCTTGAAATTCGCATAATTGCTGCAGCGTGCGCTGTTCATTCATATAGCAATGGTAAAACCATGCGCTATTAAGGGATGTGGCCAGGGCAACGGATCAGAATAAGGCTCATCGAATACTGCAGTTTTTCTGCACAATCGCTAGAATGGCGGCCTTTGTGAAGTTCTGGAGTTCCCCCCTAATGCGCACTTTTCGGCTGGTGATTGCTTGCCCGGACCGGGTCGGCATCGTTGCCAAAGTCAGTAACTTTCTGGCCTCCCACAACGGCTGGATCACCGAGGCGAGCCATCACTCGGACAACCTCAGCGGTTGGTTCTTCATGCGTCACGAAATCCGTGCCGACACGCTGCCCTTTGGTCTTGAAGCGTTCCGCGAGGCATTTTCGCCCATCGCGGAAGAGTTTTCGATGACCTGGCACATCACCGACACCGAGCAGAAAAAGCGCGTGGTGTTGATGGCCAGCCGCGAATCCCACTGCCTGGCCGATTTGTTGCACCGCTGGCACAGCGACGAGCTGGACTGCGAGATTGCGTGCGTGATCTCCAACCATGACGACCTGCGCAGCATGGTCGAGTGGCATGGCATCCCTTACTACCACGTGCCGGTCAACCCGCAGGACAAGGAGCCGGCGTTCGCCGAGGTCTCTCGCCTGGTCAAGCAGCATGAGGCCGATGTGGTCGTGCTGGCGCGCTACATGCAAATCCTGCCGCCTGAGCTGTGCCGCGAATACGCAGGCAAGGTGATCAACATTCACCACAGCTTCCTGCCGTCGTTCGTGGGGGCCAAGCCTTACCACCAGGCTTCCCTGCGTGGCGTGAAGTTGATTGGCGCAACCTGCCATTACGTCACCGAAGAGCTGGATGCCGGTCCGATCATCGAGCAGGACGTGGTGCGTGTCAGCCACAGTGACAGCATTGAGGACATGGTGCGGTTTGGCCGTGATGTCGAGAAGATGGTGCTGGCCCGTGGCCTGCGCTATCACCTGGAAGACCGCGTGCTGGTGCACGGCAACAAGACGGTCGTATTCTGATTCAAGCGTCTTGGTTGAACAAAGAAGGGCCTGGGCGTTAAATCGCTGCAGGCCCTTTTTCATTCCCCGCACTTTTCAGGACCAGGCCATGACCGACCCACTTGATAAAGCCACGTCCAAGGCGCCTGCGACGTTGGGTGAGGGCTGCCTGAGTCGTTACGACCCGGATGCGCTGGAGCCGGAAGACGGTACGGACTTTCCGGGAGCCGCCGAGCTGTGGGAGCAATTGCAGGAGGCCGATGAATTGCCCGGAGCCCCTGGCCGAGGTGCTTGAGCGACCACCTGTTCAGCCAGCCAGGCAGCCTTGGTCTGCGGTGTTCGCCCTGCGTCGAGTAGGCGTTGTACGGTTTCAAGCCAATAGCCGCGAGAGAATGCGTGGCGCATGTCTACCGGGTGCACGCCCAGGCGAATCACCGGGGCGGCGTGCCAGCGCTGTTCGCGACGATCGCTGATGACTCTGGACACCCCTCGGCGCCATGCACTGCGCGCACTCCAGGTCAGGCCCGGGGCTTCGATCGGCGTGAAATCGGGCAGTCGATACAGATGCTGCGGGCTGCTGGTGTAGCTCAGCGGTAGTTGGCGCAGGGCCTCGCGAGTGCCTTGGCTCATTAACCAGGCGGGTGCGACGAAGCCGTGCAACGGCCAGTCATGACGCCGGAATACTTCAATGCCATCCTGAAGACGATCAAGGGCCTGGGCTTGAGACAGTTGATAGAACTCAGCCTCATGGGTGTAGAGGCGGCGCATGAACCAGTCTTTGGGTGTGCGCGGTGCCGGTTGGTCATCGCAATGGTAGTAACCGTGCAAGGCAAGTTCATCGCCCTTGGTCACGCGGCGATCCAGCAGGCGTTGAAAATCGCCGTGGGCAGTCAAGGCGTCGCGATGATGGAAGTCCGGCACCACCAACCATGTGATTGGCACGGCGCCCAGGGCATCGACGGCTTCGACAAAGGGCCGATAATCGGCCCAGTTGTGCGGCGCCACATCGTGCAGCACCAGTAATACCGAGCGCTCATGCATGGGAAGGCATCGGCTTGTGACTGCCCAGTACCGCGTGGTAGTGGCCGAGCAGGCTGTCGACCACCGTATACCAGGCGTAATGTTGTTCTACATGACGCCGAGCCTGCGCGCCCAGGCGCCTGCTGCCGAGGTTGAACAGCTCGCGCACCGTATCGGCCATCGCCCTTGGGTTGTTCGGTGCGCACAGCAGGCCGCAGCGTTCGTCGACTATCTCCGTGAACGCGCCAGCCGCCACCGCGATTACCGGTATGCCGCAAGCCATGGCTTCGAGGATGACCAGGCCAAAGGTTTCCTGGTCGCCGCCATGCAGCAAGGCATCGGCACTGGCCATCAGCCGGGCGACATGCTGTGCCGGGCGAAACCCCTCGATGACGGTGACATTGGCCGGCACGCTGGTCGGCATGCCGGAGCCCACCAGCACCAAGTGATAGCCGTCCCCCAGGCGTTTCATGCAGCGAAGCAGGATCGGCAGGTTTTTTTCCTTGGAGCCGCGCCCGGCAAAGATCAGCAGGCGGGTGTCTTCGCCGATCCCCAACTCGGCGCGCAGGCCTGGGTCGCGGGCGTCAGGGGTAAAGGTTTGCAGGTCCACGCCCAGTGGTTGGACGAACACATTCTTCACGCCGAGCCCCAAGAGCTTGTCGGCCATTACCTGGCTGGGCGCCAGTACCCGGTCGAAACTTCCATAGAGTTTGCTGACATAGGCTTCAACGTTCGGGGCAAACCAAGACCCCATGCGGTTGCTCACCAGTAGCGGTAAGTCGGAGTGGTAAAAGCCGATCACCGGCACATCCAGCTGGCGCCGGGCATCCAGCGCGGCCCAGGCGGTGAGATAGGGATCACCTACCTCGATCAGATCGGGCTGTAAATCGTGCAGGACATTTCGCCAAGGGGCGAGGCGAAGGGGGAAGCGGTAGCCTTTGCCGAAGGGCAGCGCGGGAGCCGGTACCTTGAAGATGCCATCCTGGTTGCTCCATTGCGCGCCAGGAATCAACAGGCTATGGCGAATGCCGGGCTTAAGCCTCAGGCGTCGGTGCTTGGCGTCCAGGTAAGTGCGCACGCCGCCGCTTGTCGGGGCGTAGAACATGGTTATGTCAGCGATATGCACGATGAACATCCCTCCGATCCATTGCTCTCCTAACGTGGACCTGAGCTAAGGATAGATGTTCGGTTGGCGTTCATCGTGAAAACAGTGCGGGAGCCTGACCGGCTCCTGCGGTAGTTCAGATCCGGAAGCTGCCCACCAGCTGTTTCAACCGTGCCGCCTGCTGTTCCAGGTCGGCGCAGGCGCGCAGCGTCGATTGCAGGTTTTCCACGCCTTCCTGATTGAGGGTGTTGATCTCGGTGATGTCCATGTTGATCGACTCCACGACCGAGGTCTGCTCTTCGGTCGCGGTGGCCACCGACTGGTTCATGCCGTCGATCTCGCCAATGCGCTGGGTCACGCTGTTCAAGCGTTCGCCGGCCAGGTTGGCGATTTCCACGCTGTCATGACTGTGGCGCTGGCTGTCGCTCATGGTGCTGACCGAGTCACGGGCACCGATTTGCAGCTCCTCGATCATCTTTTGTACTTGCTGTGCCGATTCCTGGGTGCGATGGGCCAGGTTGCGCACTTCATCGGCGACCACCGCAAACCCGCGCCCGGCTTCCCCGGCGCGTGCGGCTTCGATAGCGGCATTCAGTGCCAGCAGGTTGGTTTGCTGGGAAATACTGGTGATTACCTCAAGAATCTGGCCGATATTCACCGTCTTGCTGTTAAGTGCTTCGATATTGCTGCTTGAGGCACTGATCATTGCAGACAGCTGAGTCATCGCCTTGATATTGCGTTCAACCACCTGTTGACCGTCTTCGGCCAATTGCCGTGCGTCACTGGCCTGGTTGGAGGCCTGTGCGGCGTTACGCGCGATTTCCTGTGCAGCGGCGCCCAGTTCGTTGATCGCGGCGGCAACGCTGTTGGTGCGGTTGGCCTGTTCGTCGGAATTGACCATCGACGAGTTGGACGCACTGACAACCCGCAGCGCGACTTCATTCACCTGTTGGGTGGCTGAGGACACTTCGCGGATGGACGTATGAATCCGCTCTACGAAGCGGTTGAATGCAGTGCCCAGGGTGCCGAACTCATCGTGATTCTGGATGGCCAGGCGGCGAGTCAGGTCACCTTCGCCGTCGGCGATGTCCTGCATCGCGCGAGTCATCACGTGCAGCGGCTGCAGCAGCACGCGTATCAGCATGCCGAGCAGGGCGATGATGATCACCACGGCAATCACGGTGGCGATTACGGCGGAGGTGCGGAATTTGCTGAGCATTGCGTAGGCTTCGTCCTTGTCCACCGATACCCCGAGGTACCAGTTCACCGAGGGCAGCCCCTTGATCCGTGTGAAAGTAACGATGTTGTCCTTGCCGTTGGCTTCGACTTCGCTGAAGTCGCCGCTGATGGTGGGCGTGTGTTTTGGGTAGACATCGGAGAGGGACTTCATCACCAGGCTTTTGTCCGGGTGTACCAGCACCTTGCCGTCGGCACTGACCAGGAACGCATAGCCCATGCCACCGAAGTTCAGTGCACCGATGTTGTCCACCAGGGTCTGCAGGCTCAGGTCGCCGCCGACCACGCCGATGCTCTGGCTGCCCTTGGCGCTGGGGGTGGCGATGGAGATGATCAATTGCCCGGTGGCTGCGTCGATGTAGGGCTCGGTCAGGGTCGAACCGTTGCTGCTCTGGGCACCTTTGTACCAGGGGCGAACGCGTGGATCGAAGCCGTCCGGCATCTTGGTGTCGGGACGGATGGTGAAGGCGCCCTGACTGTCACCCACGTAGGTGGCCATGAACGATGACGTCAGGGTTTTCTGCTCCAGCAGGCTTGCAACCGCAGCGGGTTCAGGGTTGATGGCGATGTTCTGTGCGGCGTTTTCCACCAATGCGATACGTCCGGTCAGCCAGGTCTGGATACTGTTGGCGGTGACGTCGCCCATCTCGTGCAGGTAGCTATTGAGGTCTTCGCGTATCGCGTTACGTTGCAAATAGTCGTTATAAAGGGTGAACAGCGTAAATGCCGCGATGACGATAAGGGAGGCTGCAAGCAGGATTTTATGGCTGAAACGCAGATTTTTATTCATAGCTTGAAGGGTCCGCTAAGGTCTTAATATCCGAAGCGCGTCCTTGTGGAACACGCGGGAGGGTAGCGTCAAAAAAAGTTTGATATTTCCGTTGGTCCCTGTAGGAACTATCTGAGCGTTTTTTAGACTTTGTGGGTCTCACATCTGTCTTATCGACCTGGCGACATTAAAGATTAACCATGGGTGACGAAATGCCTGACTCCACGCAACTCCTTATCGGTGCCGGTCTTGACGGCCAGCC
This sequence comes from Pseudomonas sp. NFX5, assembly GCF_049132125.1. Lineage (NCBI taxonomy): Bacteria > Pseudomonadati > Pseudomonadota > Gammaproteobacteria > Pseudomonadales > Pseudomonadaceae > Pseudomonas > Pseudomonas sp. NFX5. Next base: position 20,708 of record NZ_JAFMZG010000012.1, on the reverse strand, counting down.
CATTGCCCAGGCCATGCGCCTGGCCAACCGTCACGGCTTGATCGCCGGCGCCACGGGCACAGGCAAGACGGTCACGTTGCAACGTCTGGCAGAAGCGTTCAGTGATGCGGGCGTCGCGGTATTTGCCGCGGATATCAAAGGTGACCTCTGTGGCCTGGGTGCCGCCGCCAACCCTCAGGGCAAAGTCGCAGAGCGCATCGCCGGCATGCCGTTCCTTAATTACACGGCCAAGGCGTATCCGGTCACGCTATGGGACATCCACGGGCAGTCCGGTCATCCATTGCGCACCACCATCAGCGAAATGGGGCCTTTGTTGCTCGGCAGTTTGCTGGAACTCACGGACAGCCAGCAGTCGGCCCTTTACGCGGCGTTCAAGGTGGCGGATCGCGAAGGCCTGTTGCTGCTGGACCTCAAGGACCTCAAGGCCCTGCTCAACCACCTGCGTTATCACCCGGAGTTGCTCGGCGAGGATGCGGCGCTGATGACCACCGGCTCCAGCCAGGCGCTGTTGCGGCGTCTGGCAGTATTGGAGCAGCAGGGCGCCGAGGCGTTGTTTGGCGAGCCGGCCCTGCAGCTTGAAGACATCTTGCAGCCCACCCGCGAGGGACGCGGGCGTATCCATCTGCTGGATGCCAGCCGCCTGGTGCATGAAGCGCCGAAGGTGTACGCGACCTTCCTGTTGTGGCTGTTGGCGGAATTGTTCGAGCAGCTGCCCGAGCGCGGCGATGCCGACAAACCGTTGCTGGCGCTGTTTTTCGACGAGGCGCATTTGTTGTTTGCCGACACGCCCAAGGCTTTGCAGGAGCGCTTGGAGCAAGTGGTGCGGCTGATCCGTTCCAAGGGCGTGGGGGTGTATTTCGTCACCCAATCGCCGGGCGACCTGCCGGACTCCGTGCTGGCGCAACTGGGTTTGCGCATCCAGCATGGCCTGCGGGCGTTCACCACGAAAGAACAGAAATCCTTGCGGGCGGTCGCAGACGGGTTCCGGCCGAACCCGGCGTTTGATGCGTTATCGGTGTTGACCGAGTTGGGCACGGGTGAGGCATTGGTGGGCACCTTGCAGGAAAAAGGTACGCCGGAAGTGGTCCAGCGCGTGCTGGTCGCGCCGCCGCAATCGCGAATCGGGCCGCTCAGCGTCGCTGAACGCGCTGCATTGGTGGCCGGTTCGCCCTTGCAGGGGCGCTATGACAAGCCGATTGATCGCGAGTCGGCCTATGAAGTATTGATGGCGCGCAAGGCGCTTGGACCGACCGAAGAGGCCAGGCAGGCCGACGAGGAGCCCAGCTTCACCGACAAGGCCGGGGCGTTTCTGGGAACCACCGCAGGCAAGGCGCTGAAGTCCGCGATGCAGCAGGCCGCCAATCAGATGGGGCGCCAACTGGTGCGTGGTTTGCTGGGGTCTTTGCTGGGCGGCAGTAAGCGCAAGTAGCGGTTCAGGGCTTGGGCTTGCCATGGGCGGCCAGCCGCTCAAGTGCCGCGCGCAGGCCCGGATCGCTGATCCCGTCGGCCGTGGCCTGAATCGTCTCGGCCGCCGTCTCCGACAAGTCCATCGTGTGGCCCGCCGCGCCTTGCTGCACGGTCGGCGGCTGCACCTTGAACTGGATGCGCGTCAAGCTGGCGAACTCATCGAACGCCATCAATTGACGCTGCAGGCGTTTTTGCTGATAGCGCAGGCGGGTCGCCCAGTGGCCATCTGTGACAATCAGCAGCAGGTTGCCTTCACGCCAGGACGCCACGTGGCAGTGCTCACGGGCCGCCGGTTGCAGTTGGCTTTCGAGCAGGCGTTGCAAATGGCCCAAGCGTTGCGCATGGCCAAAGATGGCTTTCAACGGCTTGGCTTCGCGAAGCAACACGCTGGGCGCGCGGGCTGTAAGAGGGCGAAATGCCATGATTGGACACCTTAAGTAACAGAGCGGCCATCTTAGCAGAAAGCGTCTACGCGGCCCCGGGCAATGCATTGCCGGGGCTTTATCCACAAAATCAATGAGCTCCACGGGTTGAAGTTCGCGCAAAAGCCCTTATTTTAAACAAGCCCTCTCACAGCCCCTTGCCCGCCTCGGGGAACAACGCCACTTTCCTCACCCACGATTCCGGGTAGAATGCGCGTTCGCATGCGGCCGTGAGGGCTGCTCGGGCCACTCACGGTGCGCCCTCCATCCCTATGTGTGGAAGAACCTGCCGATATGTTTGCGCCTTTGTTAAAGAAACTTTTTGGAAGCAAGAATGAGCGCGAAGTCAAACGCATGCTCAAGACGGTGCAGCTGGTCAATGCCTTCGAAGAGCAGATGGTTGCCCTTTCGGACGAGCAATTGCGCGCCAAGACCGAAGAGTTCAAGGCCCGCATAGCCAAAGGTGAAACCCTCGACAAGCTGCTTCCCGAAGCCTTTGCGGTTGCCCGTGAAGCCGGTAAGCGTGTCATGGGCATGCGCCACTTCGACGTGCAGTTGATCGGCGGCATGACCTTGCATGAAGGCATGATTGCCGAAATGCGTACCGGTGAAGGCAAGACCCTGGTAGCAACCCTGGGTGTTTACCTCAACGCACTGTCCGGCAAGGGCGTGCACGTTGTGACGGTGAACGACTACCTGGCTCGTCGGGACGCCAACTGGATGCGCCCGCTGTATGAATTCCTCGGCCTGACCGTCGGCGTGGTAACGCCGTTCCAGCCGCCGGAAGAGAAGCGCGCCGCCTACGCCGCCGACATCACCTACGGTACCAACAACGAATTCGGTTTCGACTACCTGCGCGACAACATGGCGTTCAGCATGGAAGAAAAATTCCAGCGCGAACTCAACTTTGCCGTGATCGACGAAGTCGACTCCATCCTCATCGACGAAGCCCGTACCCCGCTGATCATCTCCGGCCAGGCCGAAGACAGCTCGCGCCTGTACACCGAGATCAACAAGTTGATCCCGCGCCTTGAGCAGCACATCGAGGAAGTGGAAGGCGTGGTGACCAAAGAAGGTCACTTCACCATCGACGAGAAGACCCGCCAGGTCGAACTCAACGAAGCCGGTCACCAGTTCGTCGAAGACATGCTGACCCAGATCGGCCTGCTGGCCGAAGGCGAGAGCCTGTACTCGGCCCACAACCTGGGCCTGCTGACCCACGTGTATGCCGGCCTGCGTGCCCACAAGCTGTTCCATCGCAATGTCGAATACATCGTGCAGGATGGCCAGGTCGTACTGGTCGACGAACACACCGGGCGTACCATGCCGGGCCGTCGTCTGTCCGAAGGCCTGCACCAGGCCATCGAAGCCAAGGAAATGCTCAACATCCAGGCCGAAAGCCAGACGTTGGCGTCCACCACCTTCCAGAACTACTTCCGCCTGTACAACAAGCTGTCCGGCATGACCGGTACCGCCGACACCGAAGCGTTCGAATTCCACCAGATCTACGGCCTGTCGGTGGTGGTCATCCCGCCGAACAAGCCGCTGGCCCGTAAAGACTTCAACGACCTGGTGTTCCTGACTGCCGAAGAGAAATACGCGGCGATCATCAACGACATCAAGGACGGCATGGCCCAGGGTCGTCCGATCCTGGTGGGTACCGCCACCATCGAGACTTCCGAGCACGTGTCCAACCTGCTCAACAAGGAAGGCATCGAGCACAAGGTCCTCAACGCCAAGTTCCACGAAAAAGAAGCCGAGATCATCGCCCAGGCCGGTCGCCCGGGTGCGCTGACCATCGCCACCAATATGGCCGGTCGTGGTACCGACATCCTGCTGGGCGGCAACTGGGAAGTGGAAGTGGCTTCGCTGGACGATCCGACCCCTGAGCAGATCGCCCAGATCAAGGCAGACTGGCAGAAGCGCCACCAGGCCGTGCTGGAATCCGGTGGCTTGCAGGTGATCGCATCCGAGCGCCACGAATCCCGTCGTATCGACAACCAGCTGCGCGGTCGTGCCGGCCGCCAGGGTGACGCCGGTTCCAGCCGTTTCTACCTGTCCCTGGAAGACAGCCTGATGCGTATCTTCGCCTCGGATCGGGTGAAGAACTTCATGAAGGCCCTGGGCATGCAGTCCGGTGAAGCGATCGAGCACCGCATGGTGACCAACGCCATCGAGAAGGCCCAGCGCAAGGTAGAAGGCCGTAACTTCGACATTCGTAAGCAACTGCTCGAGTTCGATGACGTCAACAACGAACAGCGTAAAGTGATTTATCACATGCGTAACACGTTGCTGGCCGCCGACAACATTGGCGAAACCATCGCCGATTTCCGTCAGGACGTGCTCAACGCCACTGTCAGCGCACATATCCCGCCACAATCGCTGCCTGAGCAGTGGGATGTCGCTGGCCTGGAAGCGGCGTTGAAGAGCGACTTCGGTGTCGACTTGCCGGTCCAGCAATGGCTCGACGAAGACGACCACCTGTACGAAGAAACCCTGCGCGAGAAGCTCATGACCGAGCTGCTGGCCGCGTACAACGAGAAAGAAGAGCAGGCGAGTGCCGAAGCACTGCGCACCTTCGAGAAGCAAATCGTACTGCGTGTGCTGGACGACCTGTGGAAAGACCACCTGTCGACCATGGACCACCTGCGTCACGGCATCCACCTGCGTGGCTATGCCCAGAAGAACCCGAAGCAGGAGTACAAGCGCGAGTCGTTCACGCTGTTCTCCGAGTTGCTGGATTCGATCAAGCGCGATTCGATTCGCGTGCTGTCCCACGTTCAGGTGCGTCGCGAAGACCCGATCGAGGAAGAAGCGCGCCTGCGCCAGGAGGCCGAGGCACTGGCTGCGCGCATGCAGTTCCAGCACGACGAGGCACCCGGTCTGGAAGCGCCTGAAGTATTGGGTGAAGAGGTCGATGTGGCCCTGGCCCAGACCCCGGTTCGCAACGAGCAGAAGCTGGGCCGCAACGAACTGTGCTGGTGCGGTTCGGGCAAGAAGTACAAACACTGCCACGGCGAAATCAACTAAGATTTTTGCCTGACGCTGCTACACCCCGCGCCGCGACCGGCCCCTGCCGTCGCGGCGTTTTGCCATTAACTTCACCGTCGATCACGACGGCACAGACATCACCTATTTTTAAGGAGCGCATTCATGGCTGTTGGTCTTGGTCCTTTGCCCACATTGCACCCGGTTGCCGGTTTTGAGCTCGGTATCGCTTCGGCCGGCATCAAGCGTCCAGGGCGCAAGGATGTGGTGGTGATGCGCTGTGCCGAAGGCTCGACCGTTGCGGGCGTGTTCACCCTCAACGCCTTCTGCGCCGCGCCGGTGATCCTGGCCAAGCAGCGTGTTGCCGGCTCGATTCGTTACCTGCTGACCAACACCGGCAATGCCAACGCCGGTACCGGTGAGCCTGGGCTGGTCGCCGCCGCACGTACCTGTGCCAAGCTGGCCCAACTGGCCGGCGTGGACGCCAGCCAAGTGCTGCCATACTCCACCGGCGTCATCGGTGAGCCGCTGCCGGTCGAAAAAATCGAAGGCGCCCTGCAAGCCGCGCTGGACGACCTGTCTGTGGATAACTGGGCGGCAGCCGCCACCGGCATCATGACCACCGACACCCTGCCAAAAGGCGCGAGCCGCCAGTTCGTGCACGACGGTGTGACGGTTACCGTGACTGGCATCAGCAAGGGCGCGGGCATGATTCGCCCGAACATGGCCACCATGCTTGGCTATATCGCCACCGACGCCAAGGTTTCCCGCGATGTGTTGCACAGCCTGATCCTGGACGGCGCCAACAAGTCGTTCAACCGCATCACCATTGATGGCGATACGTCCACCAATGACTGCTGCATGCTGATCGCCACCGGCCAGGCCAACCTGCCGGAAATCACCGAAGCCAGCGGCGAGGTGTTCGCGGCGTTGAAGCAGGCGGTGTTCGAGGTGTGCATGGACGTGGCCCAGGCCATCGTGCGTGACGGTGAAGGCGCGACCAAGTTCGTGACCGTTGAAGTCAACGGCGGCGGCAACCACCAGGAATGCCTGGATGTCGGCTACACCGTGGCCCACTCGCCGCTGATCAAGACCGCGCTGTTCGCCTCCGACCCGAACTGGGGCCGCATTCTGGCTGCCGTCGGCCGTGCCGGCGTGCCGGACCTGGACGTGAGCAAGATCGACGTGTTCCTGGGCGACGTATGCATCGCCAGCCGTGGCGCCCGTGCCGAGACCTACACCGAAGCCCAGGGTTCGGCGGTGATGCAGCAGGAAGAAATCACTATCCGCATCGAGCTCGGTCGCGGTGAGTGCAGCGAAACCATCTGGACCACCGACCTGTCCCACGAGTACGTGAAGATCAATGCGGAATACCGCACCTGATAGAAGAGGATAAGCGCGGTGAAACGAGTGCATGTAGCAGCAGCGGTGATCCGCGGTGTCGACGGCAGGATCCTGCTGGCGCGCCGTGCCGATACCCAGCATCAGGGCGGCCTGTGGGAGTTTCCCGGTGGCAAGGTGGAGGCCGATGAGTCGGTCGCCACGGCCCTGTCCCGTGAGTTGCAGGAAGAGCTGGGTATTCAGGTCTCCACGGCGCGACCGCTGATCAAGGTGCAACATGACTACCCGGACAAACAGGTGTTGCTGGATGTCTGGGAAGTCTCGGCCTTTACCGGCGAGCCCCACGGCGCCGAGGGACAACCGCTGGAATGGGTGACCCCGCGCGATCTGCCCCACTATGAGTTCCCGGCCGCCAATGCGCCAATCGTGGCGGCTGCGCGCTTGCCGGCCGACTACTTGATCACGCCGGGCGAGCTGGAAACGCCCACGCTCCTGCGCGGGATCCAGAAGGCTATCGCCGGTGGCATCAAGCTGATTCAGTTGCGGGCGCCCAACGGTTACGACCCCAAATACCGCGATCTTGCGGTAGATGCGGTGGGCCTGTGCGCCGGTAAGGCGCAGTTGATGCTCAAGGGTCCGTTTGAATGGCTCGGGGACTTCCCGGCGGCCGGCTGGCATATGACTTCGGCCCAACTGCGCAAGTATGCGAGCAAGGGCCGGCCGTTGCCGAAGGACCGCTGGTTGGCGGCGTCATGCCATAACGCGGAAGAACTGGCGTTGGCGGAGTTGATGGACGTGGATTTTGTCACGCTGTCGCCGGTGCAGCCGACCCAGACCCATCCCGATGCGCAGCCGTTGGGCTGGGAACAGGCGGCAGAGTTGATCCGTGGGTTCAGCAAACCGGTGTTTCTGCTGGGTGGGGTAGGGCCTGCTGAGCGGGAGCAGGCGTGGGAAGCCGGCGCTCAAGGTGTCGCAGGGATTCGGGCGTTCTGGCCTGAGGCTTGATGGTGCTCTGAAGGGCCCTATCGGGAGCAAGCCCCCCACATTCGACCGGGTTCCAACTTTGGAATGTGATCAAAATGTGGGAGGGGGCTTGCCCCCGATGAGGCCCTATCAGTCACCGAATCATCATCAGTGTGGCTTCGCCGCCGCCTGCCACAACACTTCTGCAACACCCTGGCGCCTGGCAATCACCCTTGCCGCCACAAACAGCAAATCCGACAGCCGATTGATATACGCCAACCCCACCCCTTCCAACGGCTCGACAGCATTCAAATGCTGACAGCGCCGCTCGGCACTGCGCGCCAGGCTGCGGCACACATGGGCCTGGGCAATCAGCGCCGAACCACCAGGCAAGATAAAGTTTTCCAACGGCCCGACTTCCTCGTTCCAACGATCAATCGCCGCTTCCAGCCGATCCACTTCCGCCGCGTTCAATGCCTTGTACTCCGGCATTGCCAACTCCCCACCCAGATCGAACAATCGATGCTGGCAAGGCGTAAGCACCTCGATCACGTCCTGTAAGCCTGGATGCTGTCCGCCGAGGGCTTCGAGATACGCCAGCAGTAACCCCAACTGGCTATTGAGCGTATCGACCTCGCCGATGGCCTCCACCCGGGGATGGTCCTTGGGCACGCGGCGGCCGTCGCCGAGGCCGGTTTCGCCTTTATCGCCGGTGCGGGTGTAAATCTTCGACAGGCGAAAGCCCATGGTCAGTGCTCCAGTTGGGTGAGTTCGTAAGGTGGCAGTTGGCCCGCCAGGGGCAGGCGCAAGGTGAAGCAAGTGCCTTGGCCGAGGGTGGAATGCACCTCCATCTGGCCCTTGTGGTTGTTGGTGATGATGAAATACGACACCGACAGCCCAAGCCCGGTGCCCTGGCCGATTTCCTTGGTGGTAAAGAACGGCTCGAAGGTGCGTTTGCGCACGTTTTCGCTCATGCCGATGCCGTTGTCTTCCACCTGGATTTCCGCCCACGGCGGGTTAAGGCGCGTGCGCAGGATGATGCGCCCCGGTTCGCTGTCGTCCTCGCGCAGGTGAATGGCCTGGGCGGCGTTTTTCAGCAGGTTGAGCAGCACCTGTTCCAGTTCGTTGGCCGTGCCGGGCACGGGGCCCAGTTGCGGGTCGAACTGGCGGATGATCGCCTGGCCCTTGAAATCGAAGCCAATGGCCAGGTCAAAGTCGTTACCGGCGATTTCTACCGCCTGGTCGATCAGCGCCGGCAAGTCGCAAGGCGCCATCTGCCGGTTGCTGCGGCGGCTGAAGCTGAGCATGTGGGTGACGATTTTCGCCGCCCGTGCCCCCGCCTGCTGGATACCGTCGAGCAGTTGCGGCACTTCGCGGCTTTGCAGGTAGCGGTTGACGGTGTCCAGCTCAACCCCCACCTGCTCGGCGTGTTCCAGGTTCTTGGGCAGGTCAGGGGACAGGCGCCGGCGAATGTTCTGCACGTTATGCAGGATCGCCCCCAGCGGGTTGTTGATCTCGTGGGCCATGCCGGCGGCAAGTCCGCCGACGGAAAGCATTTTTTCCGACTGCACCATCATCTCTTCCAGTGACAGGCGCTGGGTGATGTCGTCGATACGGATCACTACGCCGCGCCCGGCACCGCCCATCAGCGGGTAGAAGGTCAGGGCGTAATGCTTGGGTTCGTCGTCCTTGACCCAGGTGACGCGCTCGATGCGTTCCACCGTGTGTTGCTCCACCGTGGCCTTGATCTGCGGCAGGTACGGCTTGAGCGGCTGGAAGGCGAGGTAGATCGGTTGATTCAGCGCTTCATCCAGGCGCGTGCCGGACAGAGCCGTGGCTTCCTGATTCCATTGGGTGACGTAGAGCTGTTCGTCCAGGGCGATCAGTGCCGAAGGCATCGAGTCGATGATGCTGTTCAGGTAGTTCTGGAAACCGGTGAGCTTTTTCTCGATCTTGCTGCGTACCTGGACTTCCAGCTCCAGCTTGCGGTTGGTGTGGCGTGTCTCTTCGGCCAGGCCTTGTGCCTGGTCGTAGGCCGCCTGGGAGTCGTCCCGCGCGCGCTTGAGCTGCTGCTCCCGGGCTTCGATGCGCGACAGCATGGTGTTGAAGGCTTCGGCCAGGCTGCCGATTTCGTCGTGGTTGCCTGGGCCGGCGCGCAGGGCGTAGTTCTCTTCGCGGGTGACCTGGCGTGACAGCTCTTCGAGTTCATGGATCGGCCGGGTGATCAGGCGTTTGATTTGCCGGGCGATGATCAACCACAGCAGCACACTGAAAATCAGGATGCCCAGGCTCGCCGTCAATGTGCCGGTATAGAAGGCCACCGGCAGCTCACTGCTGGCCACCAGCAGCAGGTGGCCGGACGGTTGGCCGGGGCGGGGCAGGGTGATGACCTGGTTACTGCGAAATTCGGTCACTCGCCAGGCTTCGATATGCCGGTAGTTGTCCGGGAGGTGCAGGCGATCGCCGTGTTGCATCTGCGCCAGGCGATTGCCTTCGCCGTCGTACAGGGCGGCGGCGCGCAGGGGAGAATAGCTGGTCAGTTCATTGAGCAGCGCATCGGCCTTGGCTGGGGATTCAAGGGCTTCGGCGGCCAGGGCCGGGTTGGACACCAGCCGGCCGATGGCCTGCAAGGCCTGGGGCGCCATGCTTTCCTGGGAGATCCAGTAGGCGGCGCTGATAAAGGTCAGGTTAGCCACCAGCAGGACGGTGGTCAGCAGCACCAGCAGGGCGGCCAGCAGTTTCTGCCCGACCGGTAGGTTTTCTAGACGCTGGCGCAGCGGCATCAGGGTTTTCCCAGATGATAGACAGGCGGGCAGGGTAGCGCGTGGTTCAGTCGCGGGGCAATCCGCGTGCAAGTAACTGCTCGACCAGGCGCACTTGCAGCTGTTGCACATGGGGCAGGCTCAATTGGTGACGGGCGGCCGCCTGGCAAGCATAGCCCAACAAGTAGCTGATCTCGGTGCGGCGGGCGTTGGCCACGTCCTGGTACATGGAGGAATAATTGGCGGCCGTGGCCTGGATGACCCGTTCCACTTCCTGGTGCAGATCCAGCGCGGCGGTGGGTTGGCCGCAGCATTCCAGCAGTTCGCCAAGCTCGGCACACAGGGTCGCGACTTCACATTGATGGTTCTGCAGTTCGCCGTTGCGGCACTGGTAAAGCACCGTCAGCGGGTTGATCGCGCAATTGAGCGCCAGTTTGCGCCACAGGCGCGTCAGGATGTCGGTACTCCATTCGTGGGGGATGCCCGCAGCGTGCAAGTCATCCAGCCACAGCGGCGGAGTAGGGTGGCTCGCGTCCCCCAGCCAGGTGTAGCCATGGCCGGCGAACACCACGCGCCAGTCACCGTCGCGAAACGCGCCTTCGGTGCTGGAGGCAAAAATGCAGCGCGCCTGGGGCAGTTGCGCGGCCACCGCGTCTTGGCTGCCGAGGCCGTTCTGCAGCAGGATCAGCTCGGCGTCCGATGCCAGGCGGTGTTGCAGCTGTGCGACAGCGCCCTGGGCGTCGTAGGCCTTGCACGCTACCAGCAGGCGATGAATCGGCTCGGGGCTGTCGGGCGTTTCAGCGAACACCGGGTGGGTATGGGCGACGCCGTGTTCCACGAGGGTCAAGCCGGGTGAAGCCCGGTAGCTGGCCAGGCGCCTGGCATCGCGCAGGATCAACCTGACGGGCAAGCCGGCACGAGCCAGGCGGGTGGCCCACAGTGTGCCCAGGCTGCCCGCGCCGAGAATATGCCAGGTGGTCGACATCAGTTTTTGCTCCGTAGGGTCGCTCACAGTGAACGGGACGAAAGAACCGCTATAATGCCCCGGCATTTTAGCTCGGGCGCGCTCCATCTCTACTGAACCCGCCCCTTATATTGGAGAAATCACATGCCTTCGTTCGACGTGGTATCTGAACTGGACAAACACGAAGTCACCAACGCCGTCGAGAACGCCGTCAAGGAGCTGGACCGCCGCTATGACTTGAAAGGCAAGGGCAGCTTCGAATTCAAGGAAAAGGAACTGACCGTCAACCTGACCGCTGAAGCCGATTTCCAGCTGGAAGCGATGATCGAGATACTCAAGTTGTCGCTGGTCAAGCGCAAGATCGACGCGCAGTGCCTTGAAATCAAGGACGCCTACGCCTCCGGCAAGCTGATGAAGCAGGAAGCCGTACTCAAGGAAGGTATCGACAAGGAGCTGGCGAAGAAGATCGTCGCCCATATCAAGGATGCCAAGCTGAAAGTCCAGGCTGCCATCCAGGGTGAGCAGGTTCGTGTCACCGGCAAGAAGCGTGATGACCTGCAGGAGGCCATTGCCGCCCTGCGCGCCAAGACCTTCGACATGCCGCTGCAGTTCAATAACTTCCGCGACTGATGGCACAGTGGGGAACCTGTGGACGTTTTCGGCGTCCCACGCCCCAGAGCCAGCGCCTGCACTTGAGCCCTACGGGGCTCATTTGCGTTTTCAGGCAGTCAGTAAGCCGCACATCTGCCACACAGGAGAAGCTACATGGATTTAAACGCTGAAATGGATCACTTGATCAAGACCTCGCAGTCATGGATCCCGATGATCATGGAATACGGCAGCCGGGTGTTGCTGGCGGTAATCACCCTGGCCATTGGCTGGTGGCTGATCAACGTATTGACCCATCGTGTGGGCCGTCTGCTGGCCATGCGTAACGCGGACCTGGCGCTGCAGCACTTCATCACCAGCCTGGCGAACATTGCGCTGAAAGTCATGCTGATTGTCAGCGTGGCCTCGATGATCGGCGTGGCGACCACCTCGTTCGTCGCCGCCATCGGTGCCGCTACCCTGGCCATCGGCCTGGCGTTGCAAGGCAGCCTGGCCAACTTTGCCGGTGGGGTGCTGATCCTGTTGTTCCGCCCGTTCCGCATTGGTGACTGGATCGAAGCCCAGGGCACTTCCGGGACCGTCGACAGTATCCAGATCTTCCACACCGTGCTGCGCACCGGCGACAACAAGACTGTCATCGTACCCAACGGCATCCTGTCCAACGGCATCATCACCAACACCAACCGTCAGCCGACCCGCAAGGTGGTGTTTGACGTGGGTGTGGACTACGAGGCGGATCTGCAAAAGGCCCGTGAAGTACTGCTGGACCTGGCAAAAGATCCGCGCGTACTGACGGATCCTGCTGCGGTGGCCGTGGTGTCGACCTTGGGCGATAGCTCGATCACGGTTTCCCTGCGCTGCTGGACCAATACCCCGGATTATTGGGATGTAGTGTTCATGCTGAATGAACTGGCGCGTGATCGTTTAAAGGCAGCGGGGATTGATATTCCATTTCCGCAGCGCGTTATTCGAGTGATGCAGGAAGCAGCTCCGAAGTAAGTGAAAGAAGCGCGTTTAACTTGGCCGAAAGGTCAGGTTAAACGTGTCATCTGAATCTCGTTAGTTAGCTTGCTAGTTATTTATTCGCTGAAATAAAACTGCAATAAAAAAGCCGCTCCCTTGTAAACAGGGGAGCGGCTTTTTTGTTTAAGGCCGGGGCCTTAAGTCATCGTTGTAATTGAACCGGCAATTACAAGATGTTCAGCGGGTATTGCGCGATCAGACGCAGTTCGTCGAGGGAACCCGAGTAAACCTGATCAGACGAGCGATAGGTCGCTTGACGTACGCGCAGGCTCAGGTCTTTGGCTGGACCGCTCTGGATCACGTATTTGGCTTCGATATCGCGTTCCCACTCTTTACCATTGTTAGTGGTCGAGGTGTTGGCGCCAGTACCTTTCACATAACGAGTCATGAAGCTCAGGCCTGGGATACCAAAGGTCGCCATGTTCAGGTCATAGCGAGCCTGGTAGGACTTCTCGTCTTCAGCGTTGAAGTCGGAACGGGCGATGGAGTTGGCCAGGAAAATCGTGCCGCCACCGTCTACGCCGTAGCCGTACTGGCCGTCGCCGCTGACCTTCTGTGCTGCCAGGGTGAAGGTGTGAGCGCCAATGGTGTACGCGCCTTGCAGGCTGAACGCACGGTTGTCGAGCTTGGTGGTGCTGTCTTTGTCAGCACGTACCAGGCCGGCGCCGTCGCTCTTGGTGTCGTAGATGTTGAAGTCGACAGCCACGGACTGGTCATCGCTGAGCGCGTGGGTCCAGTTGACGTTGGCGTAGATCTTCTTCCAGTAGTCTTCCACTTTCGAGTAGTAGAGGCTGGTGGTGAACTCTGGGGTCCAGGAGTACACACCGCCGACGAAGTTGGCGTCTCGCAGGCCACGGCTCGAGCCTGGTTCGGAGCTGGCGATACTGTCGCGGTAGGTTTGATCCTGGGCAACGATCGAGGTGAAGTGACCGGCTTCCAGTTTCAGATCTTTGATTTCGTTGCTGGTGATGGAGATGCCTTGCGGCAGTTCCGGCAGCAAACGGCTGTCATCGGAAGCGAACACTGGAGCGGTGGTGTACTGATCACCGATCTTCAGGACCGTATTGGACATACGGAACTTGATGGCTGCGCCGCCTTTGGAGTAGTCATCCTGCGAACGGCCGTCGGAACCCTCTGGGAACAGACCGGTGCCGGCACGGCCTTTGCCGCTGTCCAGCTTGACGCCCAGCAGACCGATCACGTCGACACCGACACCGATGGTGCCTTGGGTGTAACCCGAGCTGAAGAGGCCGTGGAAGCCGAGGCCGGTTTCTTCGATACGGCTTTGTTCTGCACCGTGGTTACGGCGGTCACGGCTGAAATACAGGGCCCGTGTCAGAATGCTGGCTGTACTGTCCTCGATAAAGCCCTTGGAATCGTCCTGGGCGGACGCCATTGCGAACTGCGAGGTGCCTGCTGAAACAGCCAGGGCGATCATGCTCCACTTCATCACGCGCATCGTGATTTGCTCCTTTGGTTTTAGGAAGAGTACTGCCGTCCCACCTGTATTTTTATCTGGGCGGCTCTTTCTTTTTTGTGTCGGCGCAAAGTTATATCACGCAGACTCTATTGACGATACTTACCCATCTTTCCTTTCAGCTTCTTTACGAGGCTGTCGTAAATTGCTAGTTCCATGTCGCAAATTCACAGTCCGAATGTAACGGGACTGACAACTTCAATGCTGTTTTCAAACGCCTTTCAGCGTTTGTCGTCTTCCTTGGTATACATTGAAACGCCACTGTTATTTATCGCGAAACACTCACTTCCCTGCAGGTGCCGTTGTCGACGATAGGGGGGTGAATGCAACAAGCGCGCCCAAATCGGTAACTGAATGTCATTTTTTCGTGAAAAACGTTACGACGTGGTAAAAACCGCATAAGCACGGGCTTTTTACGCCGTTTGGTTTGGGCTTGACGCCCGTGTGTTACCGCTGTTGGGGGGTGCAAAAAAACCTTGCCCGAGAAAAACGTTACCGGTCCACCCCCATGGGTGGGTAGTTGGCGGATCTCTTTGAGGCACAAGTGGGTCATTTTGGTGCATCCCGGTGAGGCCCGAGTTAGCGTAGCTCAATTATTCGCCTGCATCGAAAGGGTGCGGTTTTTTTCTCCGGATGCGCCGGGGCTCTCCCGCATTCGCCGTGAAGCCGCCCGCATTCAAAGGTATGCTGGGCGCCAGAACCTGACCTGCCAAACGGAGTGCCCGTGGTGTTCGCCTTAGACCAACGCCTGCAACAAGACACACTGGTGATCGGGGACTTCCCGTTGTGCCGCCTGCTGCTGTCCGATGACTCGAATTACCCGTGGTTCATCCTGGTACCGCGCATCAACGGTATCAGCGAAGTGTTTCAGCTGGATGTCGCAGATCAACAGATCCTCTGGAAGGAAACTACGTTGCTGGCGCAGTTACTCAACGAAGGCCTGGGCGCCGACAAGATGAATATCGGTGCGCTGGGCAATGTCGTCAGCCAATTGCACGTGCATGTGATCGTACGCAAGCGTGATGATGCTGCGTGGCCTGCGCCGGTGTGGGGCAAGCATCCGGCCCGGCCGTACACTGACGAACAAGTGGCGGTCATTCGTGTGCGCCTGCGCGCGTTGCTGCCTGCCGACTTTATCTTTACCCAGGGTTGAACCATGGACTTGCAAGACCGCGTTACCGATCTGGAAAGCCGCCTGGCTTTTCAGGACGACACCATCGAGACCCTCAATGACATCCTGGTCGCCCAGCAGCGCGCGGTTGAACGCCTGCAGCTGCAGATGACCGCGCTGCTCAAGCGTCAGGAAGAAATGGGCGGCCAGTTCGAGACGTCCGAAGAAGAGGCGCCGCCACCGCACTATTAATCCGAGTGCAATAAAAAACCGCGACCCAGCCAAGGCTGGATCGCGGTTTTTTTTGCTGCGACGGCTGGAATCAGCGACGCGGCAGGGCAGCGATCACGTCTTCGGCTTGCAGGCCTTTGTCGCGATTCATCACGGAGAACTCCACGCGCTGGCCTTCCACCAGGACGCGATGGCCTTCGCCACGGATAGCCCGGAAGTGGACGAAGATGTCGTCGCCCGAATCGCGGGAAATAAAGCCGAAGCCTTTGGAGGTGTTGAACCACTTGACGGTACCGGTATCCCGATTGGTCATGTCGTAGTTTTGCGACGCGGCCGCCGGGGACGAACGGTAGAAGCTGATGGCCAGGTGAAGAACGATAGCGACCACAGCAATCACCAGGCTGAGCAGGATGGCCGGATGGCCGCCCACTTCAGGCATAGGTGCCAGGAGGGTGAGGGTTTGTACGACAACGGTCAGTACCAGCAGTGCGCTGACCAGGTTTTGCAGTTGATGACGTGTGCCTTTGTTCCAGTAAGGGATTACGGGAGCGAGCGTCAGGTTAAGAAGGCCGAACAAGGCCAGGTACAGAGCGTCGTGTTGTTGCAGGTAGGGCAGGCTTTCAGGCTGCAGGCTCGGGATAAAGGACAGCAGCAACGCTGCAACGCCCGTTAGCAGGTGGACGATTTTCAACATTTTGATTAACTCACGTTAAGACGGATCACAAGGAAGAGCTGACTGGCACGGTTCGCTTCTGAACAATGGGAGGCGTTGGGCACGTGCGCGGGTATCAGCCTATGCCGCTTGCCGTGGAAATTAACGACGGCGACACGCTGCCTATTTAACAGCAAAGGCCGTGCCTACTCAAATCGAGCATTTTCCGCGGTTGAAAGGGGCGTGGCATTTCTGCGTGAAACGCTTGTCCTAGACATGTGCAGGTGTTTCTGGCGGCCTTAAAGGAAATTTCCGACGTGTCCAAAGGCTTGTACTGCACGGGCTGAAAGGTCGTGCAGGGGCGATTTGTCGCATGTCGCCCGAGGTTGTCGGGCTGCGTCTACGCGGCGCTCTTGCTAGAGTGGTCGTGCACCTGATCAATGAATGCTTGTCAATTGAAGGGGATAAACATGGCAATCGATATCGGTATCAGTGAAGAAGATCGTAAATCCATCGTCGATGGGCTTTCACGACTGCTCTCCGATACCTATGTACTGTACCTGAAGACCCACAACTTCCATTGGAACGTCACGGGCCCCATGTTCCGTACGCTGCACCTGATGTTCGAAGAGCAGTACAACGAGCTGGCGCTGGCGGTGGACGCCATAGCCGAGCGTATCCGTGCCCTGGGTTTCCCGGCACCGGGCGCCTATTCGATCTACGCCCGTCTTTCCTCCATCAAGGAAGAAGAGGGCGTTCCCAGCGCAGAAGAGATGATCAAGCAACTGGTGGCGGGCCAGGAGGCGGTCACGCGTACCGCACGCGGTATTTTCCCGTTGCTCGACAAGGTCAGCGATGAGCCGACCGCGGACCTGCTGACCCAGCGCATGCAGGTTCACGAGAAAACCGCGTGGATGCTGCGCTCCCTGCTCGAAAACCAGTAACCGTCACCCACAGTGGCGCCGTTGTGGCGCCACTTGCTTGTTTCCACGCATTTCCTGGCGTTGTCCTACGCCTATCAACGCCCCGTCTTCTGGCTGCCTGCTTCGTCCTGCTGTCTTATAGGGCCACTGTCCAATGGGAGAACCCATGGGCTGTTGTTTGGCAATGGAGTGTCAGGTGTATGTCACGTGGAGTGGATGTGGGAGTGATGGAAACCGGTGGTTTCCACAAGATAAGCGTCGACCCCTTCGCCAAGGGGTTCGATATGGGGCTGGCCAAGCCATTGTCCCGATCGGTAAGGCTCAATGGGTTTTCCACTTGTCTTCGGCTTGAGCAGATCTATTGGAATATCCTCACGGAAATAGCCAGGCTCAATGCCTGCTCTGTCAGCGCATTGCTGTCCTATGTCGATCGGGAAGTGCACTTGCGGTATGGAGGAGTGAAGAACTTCAGTGGGTTGGTCAGGGTAGTGTGTGTGGTTCATCTGTTAAAGGGCCGTGCTGTCTCGCCAAGCCCTGAGTAATCGGCAGGCCTCGGGGCTGGTCCGCTGTCGAGGTGGGCCTGCCCCGGGCAGAAAGCCGGCTGCGCTGCCTTGATTTACCAGATATAATCCCGCGCTTTGCTGCTGCCGGGGCTTTCTCCCTCTGCTCTCTATCAAGAGCGGGCGCGGCACAGTAACGATCGACCGCCGAGACATCGCCATGCCCATGTACGACTATCAATGTGCTTCCTGTGGACATCAGTTGGAAGCCATCCAGAAGATCAGCGCAGCGCCGCTGGTCGATTGCCCGGCCTGCCAGGCACCCGAGCTCAAGAAGATGTTGTCCATGCCGGGCTTCCGCCTGAGCGGCAGCGGCTGGTACGAGACCGATTTCAAGACCGGTTCGAAGAAGAACCTGGCGGGCGGCGACAAAGCAGACTGAGTTGAACTCCATGCGCAGGCTCCTGCATTATCCGTCCCCTGCTTTAATGTACGGTGACGAGGCAGGCCTCCACCGAATTTCGAATTACGAGAAGTGAAACCACTACCATGATGCGCAGCCACTATTGCGGCCAACTGAACGAGACCCTGGATGGTCAGGAAATCACCCTTTGCGGATGGGTTCACCGTCGCCGCGACCACGGCGGGGTGATCTTCCTCGATATCCGTGATCGTGATGGCCTGGCCCAGGTGGTGTTCGATCCGGACCGCGCCGAAAGCTTCGCCGCTGCTGACCGTGTGCGCAGCGAGTACGTCGTGAAGATCACCGGCAAGGTTCGCCTGCGTCCTGCCGGTGCCGTGAACGCGAACATGGCGTCCGGTGCGATCGAAGTGCTGGGCTACGAGCTGGAAGTACTGAACGAATCTGAAACGCCACCGTTCCCGTTGAACGAATACTCCGACGTCGGCGAAGAAACCCGTCTGCGCTACCGTTTCCTGGACCTGCGTCGTCCGGAAATGGCCGAGAAGCTGCGCCTGCGTTCGCGCATGACCACCAGCATCCGCCGCTTCCTCGACGAGAACGGCTTCCTTGACGTCGAAACGCCTATCCTGACCCGGGCCACCCCGGAAGGCGCGCGTGACTACCTGGTGCCTAGCCGTACCCACGCCGGCAGTTTCTTCGCCTTGCCGCAGTCTCCGCAGCTGTTCAAGCAACTGCTGATGGTGGCCGGCTTCGACCGTTACTACCAGATCGCCAAGTGCTTCCGCGACGAAGACCTGCGCGCCGACCGCCAGCCGGAATTCACCCAGATCGACATCGAGACCAGCTTCCTCGATGAGAAAGAGATCATGGGCATCACCGAGCAGATGATCCGCAACCTGTTCAAGGAAGTGCTGGACCTGGAGTTCGGTGAATTCCCGCACATGACCTTCGAAGAGGCCATGCGCCGCTACGGTTCGGACAAGCCAGACCTGCGTAACCCGCTGGAACTGGTGGACGTGGCCGACCAGCTCACCGAAGTCGATTTCAAGGTGTTCAGCGGCCCGGCCAACGACCCGAAATGCCGCATCGCCGCCCTGCGCGTGCCTGGCGGCGCAAGCATGCCGCGCAAGCAGATCGACGACTACACCAAGTTCGTCGGCATCTACGGTGCCAAGGGCCTGGCGTACATCAAGGTCAACGAGCGCGCCAAGGGTGTTGAAGGCCTGCAGTCGCCAATCGTGAAGAACATCCCGGAAGCCAACCTCAATGTGATCCTGGATCGCGTGGGCGCGGTCGACGGCGACATCGTGTTCTTTGGTGCCGACAAAGCCAAGATCGTCAGCGAAGCCCTGGGCGCGCTGCGGATCAAGCTGGGCCACGACCTGGACCTGCTGACCTGCAAGTGGGCACCGATGTGGGTAGTCGACTTCCCGATGTTCGAAGAAAACGACGACGGCAGCTTCAGCGCCTTGCACCACCCGTTCACCGCGCCGAAGTGCTCGCCCGAAGAGCTGGAAGCCAACCCGGCAGGCGCGCTGTCCCGCGCCTATGACATGGTGTTGAACGGTACTGAGCTGGGTGGCGGTTCGATCCGTATCCACCGCAAAGAGATGCAACAAGCGGTCTTCCGCCTGCTGGGCATCAACGAAGCGGAACAGGAAGAGAAATTCGGCTTCCTGCTCGACGCCCTGAAATACGGCGCGCCACCCCACGGTGGCCTGGCTTTCGGCCTCGACCGCCTGGTGATGCTGATGACCGGCGCCCAGTCGATCCGTGAAGTGATCGCCTTCCCGAAAACCCAGAGTGCTGCGGACGTCATGACCCAGGCTCCGGGCGTGGTGGATGCCAAGGCATTGCGCGAGCTGCATATTCGCCTGCGCGAGACGCCGAAGGCTGAGTAAGGCTGCTGCGTGAAAGCGCACTGAGGTTTACGCAGTCTAAAAAGGCGCATCTTCGGATGCGCCTTTGCGTTACAAGGGTTGTATCCCACCCCGGGTGGGGTTGATAAGGTTTCTAGAGAATTTCGGAGTTGTGTTATGGCTGGCCATTCCAAGTGGGCGAACATCAAGCACCGCAAAGAGCGTCAGGATGCCAAGAAAGGCAAGATTTTTACCAAGTGGATCCGTGAGCTGACGGTCGCTGCCCGCCAGGGCGGTGGTGATCCGGGCTCCAACCCGCGTCTGCGCCTGGCCCTGGACAAGGCCCTCGGCGCGAACATGAGTCGCGACATTATCGACCGTGCCGTGGCCCGTGGGGCCGGCGCTGCCGACACCGACGACATGGTCGAGTTGACCTACGAAGGCTACGGCCCGGGTGGCGTGGCGGTGATGGTCGAATGCATGACCGATAACCGCAACCGTACTGCCGCCGCCGTGCGTCATGCGTTCAGCAAGTGTGGCGGCAACCTCGGGACTGACGGTTCGGTGGCCTACCTGTTCGAACGCAAGGGGCAGATCTCCTTCGCGCCGGGTGTGGATGAAGATGCACTGATGGAAGCGGCGATGGAGGCGGATGCCGACGACGTGGTGACCAATGAAGATGGCTCCATCGACGTGTTTACCTCGTTCGCCGGTTTCTACGCCGTGCGTAACGCCCTGGAAGCGGCCGGTTTCAAAGGCTCCGACGCCGAGATTGTGATGCTGCCGACCACCAGTGCCGAGCTGGACCTGGACGGTGCGCAGAAAGTGCTGAAGATGCTCGATATGCTCGAAGACCTGGATGATGTACAAAACGTGTATTCCAACGCCGACATCCCGGAATCCGTGGCCGAACAGCTAGGCTGAAGAATGAAGTAGATCCAAATGTGGGAGGGGGCTTGCTCCCGATGGCGGTGTATCAGTCAGCCTATGTC
>NZ_JAFMZG010000011.1:0-42219 GCF_049132125.1 Pseudomonas sp. NFX5 | reverse complement strand
GTGTATCAGTCAGCCTATGTCTAACTGGACGATCGCCATCGGGAGCAAGCCCCCTCCCACATTAGAACTACGGTGTATCAAAAAATGTGTTTATCCGACCTGCAGGCGTTATGACTTTAATCCTAGGTATCGACCCCGGTTCGCGCATCACCGGTTTTGGTGTGGTGCAACACACCCCGCGCGGCTGCGTCTACGTCGCTTCGGGCTGTATCCGTACCGGCGCAGGCGAGTTGGCTGAGCGCCTGCAGATCGTCTATCGCGGCGTGCGTGAAGTGATCCAGACCTACGGACCGGTGACCATGGGCATCGAAAAGGTGTTCATGGCAAAAAACGCAGATTCGGCGTTGAAGCTCGGCCAGGCTCGTGGCGCCGCCATCGTCGCCGGCGCCGAGGAGGGCATGGAGATCGCCGAGTACACCGCGACCCAGGTCAAGCAGTCCGTGGTCGGCACCGGCGCGGCCAATAAAGAGCAGGTGCAGATGATGGTCATGCACATGCTCAAGCTCACCTCAAAGCCGCAGATCGATGCCTCCGACGCCCTGGCCATTGCCATTTGCCATGCACACACGCGCTCCAGCCTGCTGCCTCACGGCCTGGGCACGGCACGCAGTCGTGGCGGGCGCCTGCGTCTCTGATAGCATCAGCGCAATCGTTATTTCCGGTCAGGCCTCGCTCTGACCCCAAGCTTTAAGGATCTGAACCGTGATTGGACGCTTGCGCGGCACCCTGGCTGAGAAACAGCCGCCGCACCTGATTCTGGATGTAAACGGGCTGGGGTATGAGCTGGAAGTGCCCATGACCACCCTGTACCGCCTGCCGTCGGTCGGTGAACCCATAACGCTGCATACCCATCTGGTGGTGCGCGAAGATGCGCAACTACTCTATGGTTTCATTGGCAAGCGTGACCGCGACTTCTTCCGCGAGTTGATTCGCCTCAATGGCGTGGGGCCTAAATTGGCCCTGGCGTTGATGTCGAGCCTGGAAGTGGATGAGCTGGTACGTGCCGTGTCGGCCCAGGACACCTCCGCGCTGACCAAGGTACCGGGCGTGGGCAAGAAAACCGCCGAGCGCCTGCTGGTAGAACTCAAGGACCGCTTCAAGGCCTGGGAGGTGGTGCCGAGCATGTTCGCCCTGGTGCCGAACCAGCCGGACATGCCGGCGGGCCAGGTCGCGAGTGCTGAAAGCGACGCCGTCAGTGCGCTGATCTCCCTGGGCTACAAACCCCAGGAGGCCAGCAAGGCCGTCTCGGCCATCAAGGACAAGAACCTGAGCAGCGAAGACATGATCCGCCGAGCCCTGAAGGGAATGATTTAAGTGATTGAAGCTGATCGTCTGATCGCGGCCACCGGACCTCGTGATCGTGAAGAAGTCCAGGACCGCGCCATCCGCCCCCTTAGCCTTGCCGACTACATCGGCCAGCCCACCGTGCGCGAGCAGATGGAGTTGTTTATTCAGGCCGCGCGCGGGCGCAGTGAGTCCTTGGACCATACCTTGATCTTCGGCCCGCCGGGGCTGGGTAAAACCACCCTGGCCAACATCATTGCCCAGGAAATGGGTGTGTCGATCAAGTCCACCTCCGGCCCGGTGCTGGAGCGGCCAGGTGATTTGGCTGCCTTGCTCACCAACCTCGAACCGCACGATGTGCTGTTTATTGACGAAATCCACCGGCTCTCGCCAATCGTCGAGGAAGTCCTGTACCCGGCGATGGAAGATTTCCAGCTCGACATCATGATCGGCGAAGGCCCGGCGGCGCGCTCGATCAAGCTCGACCTGCCACCGTTTACGCTGGTGGGCGCGACCACGCGCGCGGGCATGTTGACCAACCCGCTGCGAGACCGTTTCGGCATTGTTCAACGTCTTGAGTTCTACAGCACCGCCGATCTGGCGACCATCGTCAGCCGTTCGGCCAGTATTCTCGGCTTGCCCCTGGACCCGGAGGGCGCGTTCGAAATTGCCCGTCGGGCCCGGGGCACGCCACGGATTGCCAACCGCCTGCTGCGTCGCGTGCGTGACTTTGCCGAAGTCCGGGCCAAGGGGCACATCACCAAGGCCGTGGCGGACCTGGCCCTGAACCTGCTGGATGTGGACGAGCACGGCTTCGATCATCAGGATCGACGCCTGCTCTTGACCATGATCGAGAAGTTCGATGGCGGTCCGGTAGGTGTCGACAGCCTGGCGGCGGCCATCAGTGAAGAGCGCCATACCATCGAGGATGTGCTGGAGCCGTACCTGATCCAGCAGGGCTATATCATGCGCACGCCAAGGGGGCGGGTGGTGACGCGCCATGCCTATCTGCACTTCGGGTTAAACATTCCGTCACGATTGGGTGAGATGCCCGTGGTAGACGAATTCCTTGATGCAGTGGACGATTAAAAGCTTCACGCCAGTCGATTTATTCGATGTTTGTGCTGTCCTAGTGGCTGGCGTCGTCATTCAGTCACTGGATATGTTTTTCGAGAATGAAAAAACAGTTGCCCCAGCGGATTGGCAACCTGAGGAGTAAGCACTAGAGTATGCGCGCGCAAAACGGGGATCAGTCGTTCGCACATCGCTGTCGCGTTTATTACGAGGACACCGATGCCGGCGGCATCGTGTATTACGTCAATTATCTCAAGTTCATGGAGCGGGCTCGTACCGAGCGGCTACGGGAGCTGGGCTTTGCCCAATCCCAGCTGGCAGGGGAGGACCTGTTATTCGTCGTGCATTCCAGCGAGGCGCGCTACCACGCACCGGCGCGACTGGACGACGAGTTGCTGGTCAGCGCTGAAGTAATCGAATTGAACCGTGCCAGCCTGCGTTTCAAGCAGCAGGTCAGGCGGGCAACGGATGCAACGCTGCTCTGTGAGGGGCAGTTCCTGGTGGCGTGTGTGCGCACCAACAGTTTGAAACCTCGGGCCATTCCCGAAACTCTACGTGCGGCCTTTGCCGCCGTGAGCGGCGCGGGTAAACAATCAAAGCAGGAGATTTAGCGTGGAACCTACCGTCGTCGACCATTCCTCCATGTGGAGCCTGGTCAGCAATGCCAGTGTCGTGGTTCAACTGGTGATGCTGACCCTGGTAGCCGCATCGGTTACCTCTTGGGTCATGATTTTTCAGCGCAGCAACCTGCTGCGCGCCGGTCGACGTGCCCTGGAGAGCTTTGAAGAGCGCTTCTGGTCGGGTATCGACCTGTCCAAGCTGTACCGCCAGGCCGGCAGCAACCCGGACCCGGACTCGGGCGTCGAGCAGATCTTCCGCGCCGGCTTCAAGGAATTCTCGCGCCTGCGCCAGCAGCCCGGTGTTGATCCGGAAGCGGTCATGGAAGGCGTGGCCCGTGCCATGCGCGTCGCCATTTCCCGTGAAGAGGAGAAACTGGAGCAGAGCCTGCCGTTCCTCGCTACCGTCGGTTCCGTCAGCCCGTACATCGGCCTGTTCGGTACCGTGTGGGGGATCATGAACTCGTTCCGCGGCCTGGCCCAGGCCCAGCAAGCGACCCTGGCCACCGTGGCCCCGGGTATTGCCGAAGCCCTGATCGCCACCGCGATCGGCCTGTTCGCCGCTATCCCCGCAGTAATTGCCTACAACCGCTTTGCTGCCACCAGCGAAACGTTGATCGGCCGTTACTACACCTTCGCCGATGAATTCCAGGCGATCCTGCACCGTAAAGTGCACACCAGCGAAGAATAAGCAGGTAATTCCCAATGGCTTTAATCGCTCGAGCTCGCAAAAAGCGCAAGCCGGTCGCCGAGATGAACGTAGTGCCCTACATCGACGTGATGCTGGTGCTGCTGGTGATCTTCATGGTGACCGCGCCGATGCTCAACCAGGGCGTGAAGGTTGATCTGCCCAAGGTTTCCAGTGAAGCCTTGCCGCAGGACAACAACACTCAGGTCCTGACCATTTCGATCAAGGCTGACAAGACCTATTACTGGAACCTTGGCAGCGAAGTCGACACGCAGAAACAGCAGGACAAGGCCTTGACCCTGCCGGCGATGACCGATGCGGTGACCAAGATCATTCGCTCCGGCAACGAAGGCGGCAAGCACACCCAGGTGTTCATCCGCGGCGACAAGTCGGTCGACTACGGTTCCGTCATGGGCGCCATGGGCGGGCTGCAGAAGGCCGGCGTCGGTAACGTTGGCTTGATTACCGAGGCGCCCTGATGCACCAACAGCGAGAGCCGTCCGCCTCGGAAAGCTTCTTCTGGCCTAGCGTCTGGGCAATTGCCCTGCACGTCCTGGTCTTTGGCATGCTGTTCGTCAGCTTTGCCATGACCCCGGACCTGCCGCCAGCCAAGCCGATCGTGCAGGCGACCCTGTATCAGCTGAAATCGAAAAGCCAGGCCACCACCCAGACCAATCAGAAGATTGCGGGTGAGGCCCAGAAGTCGGCTGCGCGCCAGACTGAAGTCGAACAGATGGAACAGAAGAAGGTCGAGCAGGAAGCGGTGAAGGCTGCTGCGGAACAAAAGAAAGAAGAGGCGGCTCAAAAGGCCGAGGAATCGAAAAAGGCTGACGAAGCCAAGAAGGCCGACGAGGCGAAAAAGGCTGATGAAGCCAAGAAAGCCGAGAAAGCTGCCGAAGCTAAAAAAGCTGAAGAGAAACAATTGGCTGATATAGCCAAGAAGAAATCTGAAGAAGAAGCCAAGAAGGCTGCCGAAGAAGAGGCCAAGAAAAAGGCCGCTGAAGACGCCAAGAAGAAAATAGTCGAAGACGCGAAGAAGAAAGCCGCCGAAGACGCCAAGAAAAAAGCTGAAGCAGACGAGGCGAAGAAGAAAATCGCCGACGACGCGAAGAAGAAAGCTGCCGCCGATGCAAGCAAGAAAAAGGCCCAGGAAGCAGCGCGTAAATCCGCCGAAGAGAAAAAGGCCCAGGCCTTGGCAGATTTGCTCTCCGACACGCCGCAGCGTCAGCAAGCCTTGGCCGATGAACGTGGCGATGAAGTCGCGGGCAGTTTCGACGACCTGATTCGGGCGCGGGCAGCAGAAGGCTGGACACGTCCACCTTCGGCACGCAAAGGCATGACAGTAGTGCTGCAGATCGGCATGTTGCCGGACGGTACGGTGACTTCGGTCAGCGTGGCCAAGTCCAGTGGTGACGGTTCGTTCGACAGTTCGGCGGTTGCCGCGGTCAAGAATATTGGCCGGTTGACCGAGATGCAGGGAATGAAACCAAGCGACTTCGCTCCCTATCGTTCATTCAAGATGACATTCACACCTGAGGATCTAGCCTTGTGAGAAACCTTCTTCGAGGAATGCTTGTCGTTATTTGCTGTATGGCAGGGATAGCGGCGGCGGATGAAAAGAACATCCTGGTCACCAGCGGCAGCGATCGGGCTACCCCGATCGCGGTAGTGCCGTTTGGCTGGCAGGGCGGCAGCGTGCTGCCGGACGACATGGCCCAGATCGTCAGCGACGACCTGCGCAACTCCGGTTACTACGCCCCGATTCCGAAAGGCAACATGATCAGCCAGCCGACCCAGGCCAGCGAAGTCATCTTCCGTGATTGGAAAGCGGTGGGCGCGCAGTACCTGATGGTCGGCAGCATCACGCCGGCCGGCGGTCGTCTGCAGATCCAGTACACCTTGTTCAACGTGGCCACCGAGCAGCAGGTCCTGACCGGCAGCGTATCGGGTACCGCCGAACAACTGCGCGACATGGCCCACTACATCTCGGACCAGTCGTTTGAAAAGCTCACCGGTATCAAGGGCGCGTTCTCGACACGCCTGCTTTATGTAACGGCCGAGCGTTTCTCCGTAGACAACACTCGCTACACCCTGCAGCGTTCGGACTACGATGGTGCGCGGGCAGTGACCTTGCTGCAGTCCCGTGAGCCAATCCTGTCGCCGCGCTTCGCGCCGGACGGCAAGCGTATTGCCTACGTGTCTTTCGAACAGAAGCGTCCGCGTATCTTCGTCCAGCACATCGATACTGGCCGTCGTGAGCAGATCACCAACTTCGAAGGCCTCAACGGTGCACCGGCCTGGTCGCCGGATGGTTCGCGCCTGGCATTCGTACTGTCCAAGGACGGCAACCCGGACATCTACGTGATGAACATGGCTTCGCGCCAGATCAGCCGCGTGACCAGCGGTCCTGGTATCAACACCGAACCGTTCTGGGGCAAGGATGGTTCGACCATCTACTTCACCTCGGACCGCGGCGGCAAGCCACAGATCTACAAGACCAGCGTTGGCGGCGGGGGGGCGGAACGCGTGACCTTTATCGGTAACTACAACGCCAATCCTAAGCTTTCGGCTGATGAAAAGACGTTGGTGATGATTCACCGTCAGGATGGTTTCACTAATTTCCGGGTTGCGGCCCAGGATTTGCAGCGTGGAACGGTAAAAATCCTCACAGATACCAACCTTGATGAGTCAGCTACTGTTGCGCCCAACGGCACCATGGTAATCTACGCCACCCGCCAGCAGGGCCGGGGAGTCTTGATGCTCGTGTCCATTAATGGACGCGTAAGGCTCCCGCTTCCTACCGCACAAGGCGAAGTCAGAGAACCGTCCTGGTCCCCTTACCTGAACTGACGCGGCGCTACAAAAAGAAGTACTTAACACACTGGGGTTCATTAGGAGTTTCACGATGGAAATGCTGAAGTTTGGTAAGTTTGCTGCTCTGGCTCTGGCTCTGTCCGTAGCCGTTGGTTGCTCGTCTAAAGGCGGCGACAATGCCGGTGAAGGCGCAGCTGTTGATCCAAACGCTGGTTACGGCGCTAACACTGGTGCAGTTGACGGCTCCCTGAGCGAAGAAGCTGCTCTGCGCGCTATCACCACTTTCTACTTCGAATACGACAGTTCGGACCTGAAGCCAGAAGCCATGCGCGCTCTGGACGTTCACGCGAAGGACCTGAAAGCTAACGGCGCTCGCGTTGTTCTGGAAGGTAACACTGACGAACGTGGTACTCGTGAGTACAACATGGCACTGGGCGAGCGTCGTGCGAAAGCCGTTCAGCGCTACCTGGTACTGCAAGGTGTTGCTCCAGGCCAACTGGAACTGGTTTCCTACGGTAAAGAGCGTCCAGTTGCTACTGGCCACGACGAGCAGTCCTGGGCTCAAAACCGTCGCGTCGAACTGCGTAAGTAATTCGTCATGCGAACGTGCCGTCGTGCTCTAACTGTATTGGCTCTCAGCCTCGCCCCGCTTGCGGTGTGGGCTGCGGTTCCTGTGGAAGACAGCAACTCTGGCTATAACAATAGCGGGAGCAGCTATCCGCCAGCGGGTTATGGCACGAACGGCGCCTATGCTGGGGGGGCGGCTACGTCCGCTCCTTCGGCACAGGGCGAACTGTTCAACCAGCTGCAACGCATGCAGGATCAATTGGCGCAGCAACAAGGCACCATTGAAGTTCTGCAAAATGAGGTGCGTCAGCTGAAGCAGGAAGGCCTGGAGCGTTACCAGGATCTTGATCGACGTATAGGAGCCGGTGTTACACCTGCCGCTACTCCTGATAATTCTTCTGCCGGTGGCGCGCCCAGTGCTGCTATCGGTGGTGCAGCAGCAGGGGCCGCCGCTGCGAGCCAAGCCCCTGCCGCCAGCAGTGAACCGGGTGATCCGGCGAAGGAAAAGCTGTATTACGATGCAGCCTTCGACCTGATCAAGGCCAAGGATTTCGATAAGGCCAGCAAAGCCTTTACCGCCTTCCTGGGCCGCTACCCAAACAGCCAGTACGCGGGCAATGCCCAATACTGGTTGGGCGAGGTGAATCTGGCAAAGGGTGATCTGCAGGGGGCGGGCCAGGCATTTGCCAAGGTCAGTCAACTGTACCCCAAGCACGCCAAGGTGCCCGACTCGCTGTATAAACTCGCTGACGTAGAACGCCGCCTGGGTCATACCGACAAGGTCAAAGGCATTCTGCAGCAGGTCGTAGCCCAGTATCCGGGTACCTCCGCTGCACAGTTGGCCCAACGGGATCTGCAACGCTTGTAAGCGATGCAGCCGTTTAGAAGAAACCCGCGCCTGGCGCGGGTTTTTTCGTTAGAATCCACGCCCTTTTATGACACACGCTTCCTGGGGCCTACGCGTTGGCGGGGTTCCTTGAAGTGCCTGACGGAGGCGGACAGCCTGTTTAGCTGTTACGCCCGTGGCGACTATGCAAGACACATTACGCATCACCGAAGTTTTTTACTCGTTACAGGGTGAAACGCGAACCGCTGGCCTGCCCACGGTTTTTGTGCGCCTGACCGGTTGCCCCTTGCGTTGCCAATACTGTGACAGCGCCTACGCCTTCAGTGGCGGCACCGTGCGCACCCTCGAAGACATCCTGGAACAGGTTGCCGGCTACCGGCCCCGCTACGTCTGTGTAACGGGTGGCGAGCCCCTGGCCCAGCCCAACGCCATCCCCTTGCTCAAACAGCTGTGTGATGCCGGTTACGAGGTCTCCCTGGAAACCAGCGGGGCCCTGGATATTTCCGCTGTAGACCCGCGTGTCAGCCGAGTGGTTGACCTCAAGACGCCGGGCTCCAAGGAAGTGCATCGCAACCGCTACGAGAACATCGAACTGCTGACGCCCAACGATCAGGTCAAGTTCGTGATTTGTTCCCGTGAAGACTACGACTGGGCCAATTCCAAGCTGATCCAGTACGGCCTTGACCGCCGTGCCGGTGAGGTGTTGTTCTCTCCCAGCCACCACGACCTGAACGCGCGCGATCTGGCCGACTGGGTGGTTGCCGATAACCTGCCCGTACGCCTGCAATTGCAGCTGCATAAATACCTGTGGAACGACGAACCGGGGCGCTGAGATGACTGATCAAAAGCGCGCGGTCATCCTGCTGTCCGGTGGCCTCGACTCCGCGACGTTAGTGGCCATGGTTCGCGCCGAAGGCTACAGCTGTTACACCATGAGCTTCGACTACGGCCAGCGTCACCGCGCCGAGCTGGAGGCCGCCGCCCGTGTTGCCCAAGACCTGGGCGTGGTCGAACACAAGGTGATTGGCCTGAACCTCGACGGCATGGGTGGCTCGGCCTTGACCGACAGCACTATCGACGTCCCGGAGGCCCCCACCCAAGGCATCCCGGTCACCTACGTACCGGCACGCAACACCGTGTTCCTGTCCCTGGCCCTGGGCTGGGCGGAGGTTCTGAATGCGCGGGACATCTTCATCGGGGTTAATGCCCTTGATTACAACGGCTACCCGGACTGCCGCCCGGAATACGTCGAGTCGTTCGAACGCATGGCCAATTTGGCGACAAAAGCCGGGGTAGAAGGGCAGGGTTTCCGGATCCAGGCACCGCTGCAAAACCTGAGCAAGGCCGCTATCGTGAAGGTTGGCGTAGGACTCGGTGTCAATTACTCGCTGACAGTTTCCTGCTATCAGGCAGACGATGACGGCCGTGCCTGTGGGAAATGCGACAGCTGCCGACTGCGTGCAGAGGGCTTCCAAATGGCCGGAATTACGGACCCGACGCGTTATTTCTGATTTATTTCAAATAAGGTGTTGAATAATCCTTAGAAATCAGTATTATACGCGCCACCACACAGCGGGTCGTTAGCTCAGTTGGTAGAGCAGTTGGCTTTTAACCAATTGGTCGTAGGTTCGAATCCCACACGACCCACCATTTTTGGCGGTTTAGAAAATCCGGAAGGCCCACGCAAGTGAGGATTTCCGGGTTTTTTTTTGCCTGCGATTTGGTGCTTACCTGCCGGTGCGCAATGCACCCAAGCTATACCAGCATTTGGCAAACCTCCCTGTTGACTCTCCTGTTACGGGCACACCCTATCCTGCCCGCTCGACTTTTCAGGATGAAGTGATGATGAGCAAGCGAGTACTGGTGATTCTGGGACACCCCTCAACCGACAGTTTCTGTGGGGCATTGACCGACACCTATGTGAAGGCGGCCACGGAGGCCGGGCACGATGTGCGTCTGTTACGCCTGGATGCTCTGCGGTTTGATCCAGTGCTGCACGATGGCTACAAACAGGTTCAGTTGCTGGAGCCC
The DNA here is from genome assembly GCF_049132125.1 of Pseudomonas sp. NFX5. NCBI lineage: Bacteria > Pseudomonadati > Pseudomonadota > Gammaproteobacteria > Pseudomonadales > Pseudomonadaceae > Pseudomonas > Pseudomonas sp. NFX5. The sequence goes on along the minus strand of NZ_JAFMZG010000011.1, from coordinate 32,297 downwards.
GATCTGCTCAAGGCCCAGGCCGATATCACCTGGGCTGAGCACCTGGCGTTTGTCTATCCCATCTGGTGGGGCGGAATTCCGGCCCTGATGAAAGGCTTCTTCGATCGGATATTCCTTCCCGGCTTTGCCTTCAAGTACCGCGAAGGCAAAGCCTTTCCCGACAAGCTTTTGAAGGGGCGCACGGCTCACCTGCTGGTCACGATGGATACCCCGCCGTGGTACTACAAGTGGGTCTACCGCATGCCGGGCCTGCACCAGATGCGCAAGACCACCCTGGAGTTCTGCGGCATCAAACCATTGAAGACCCTTACGTTCGGGCCGATCCTCGGTTCCGGCGACTCCCAGCGCGAAGCCTGGCTCAAGCAAGCCCAGGCTATCGCTTGCCGCTGACATAGCCGTTGCACAGCATCGCCTTGCAGCAGGCGATGCCGGCTTTATCCCTGCCAAGTACACTGCCTTTTGCCACCTTCGGGTTTCCGACCCCGTAGACATGTGTGAAGATGCGGCGCGCCAAAGTGCTCTCCCCACTCTTGTGCCAAAAAAGGACTTTTCATGTATATCGGCAAAGCCGCCCAGCTATCTGGCACTACCGTCAAGACGATCCGCCACTATGAAGACATTGGCTTGCTGCCGCCGCCTGTACGCGAAGGTAAGTATCGGGTCTATAACCAGCAAGGCGTTGAGCTGTTGACGTTCATCAAGTGTGCTCAGCAGCTGGGTTTCAAGCTTAAGGAAATGCAGGCGATTCTTCAGGACCACCGGGGCCTGGAGCTGCCGTGGGATTTGGCCAACCAGGCCATTGCCGATAAAAAGCTCGAGCTGAAAGCCCAGATCGAAGGGCTGCAAAACATCTACGACGGTCTTGAACAGTTCGAAAGCAACCTCAAGGACGCCCGGTACCAATGCCAGTTTGAGCCTCTTTCCAAAACGGTCTGAACGAACTTGCTGCATGAACTCTGCCCGCTGACGGCTATGTGCTTGAGGTGATTTCTGAAGGCGGGGGAGACCCAAGGTACTATTGCGGTTTTTTAATCGACAGGCGCACGCGTCAAAGCCAGATTAGGCTTTTGAAACCATTGGATATTCTGTAGCCTTGCGCAGCTTCACCTTTACCCGTGCTTGATGAACACAATCACTTCGTCCGGCGGCGCCCGAAGGGCTCCAGAGCCGGTGGTACACTCGACTTTCGCGCTACTGCGCCTGCAGGTCTTGCGAACATGACGCACATTTCCGAACGCCTACTGGTTCAAGCCCACCTCGACGCCAAGCAGCCCAAGGCCCTCAGCGCCGAGGAAGAGGCGAGCCTGCGTGCCGCCATTGCTGCCGAGCTCAAGGCTCAGGACGCGGTGCTGGTTGCCCACTTCTATTGCGATCCGGTGATCCAGGCCCTGGCCGAAGAAACCGGCGGCTGTGTCTCCGACTCCCTGGAAATGGCCCGCTTCGGCGCAGCCCACCCGGCCAAGACCGTAATGGTCGCCGGTGTACGTTTCATGGGCGAGACCGCCAAAATCCTCACCCCCGAAAAACGCATCCTCATGCCGACCCTGGAAGCCACGTGCTCCCTGGACCTGGGGTGTCCGGTGGATGAGTTTTCGGCGTTCTGCGACCAGCATCCCGAGCGCACCGTGGTGGTGTATGCCAACACTTCGGCGGCGGTCAAGGCCCGGGCCGATTGGGTGGTGACCTCCAGCTGTGCGCTGGAAATCGTCGAAAGCCTGATGGACAACGGCGAGACCATCATCTGGGGCCCGGACAAGCACCTGGGTACCTACATCCAGCGCCAGACCGGTGCCGACATGCTGCTGTGGGACGGTGCGTGCATCGTCCACGAGGAGTTCAAGTCCAAGCAGTTGGAAGACATGAAGGCGCTGTACCCGGACGCAGCGATCCTGGTGCACCCGGAATCGCCGACCTCGGTAATCGAACTGGCCGACGCGGTGGGCTCCACCAGCCAGTTGATTGCGGCGGCACAGCGGCTGCCGAACAAGACCTTCATCGTGGCGACCGACCGCGGCATCTTCTACAAGATGCAGCAGCTGTGCCCGGACAAGGTCTTCGTCGAGGCGCCCACGGCCGGTAACGGCGCTGCGTGCCGCAGTTGCGCGCACTGCCCGTGGATGGCGATGAATACGCTGGAGCGTACGCTGCAGTGCCTGCGTGAGGGCAGTAATGAGATATTCGTCGAGCCGTCGGTGATTCCGCACGCCGTGCGACCGCTCAAGCGCATGCTGGATTTCACCCAGGCGGCGCGCCTGAAGCTGGCGGGTAACGCCTGAATCGAGGCGAGCTCGGTTGAAAATGTGGGAGGGGGCAAGCTCCCTCCCACATTTTGATTTCGTTCAGGCAGCGGTTTATTTCTTTTGCTTCGGGATGCGCACCAACTGCGTATCCGAGTAGATGTCATGCCAGCTGCGTTTGTGCTTGTCGAACAACGACCAGACAAACCCCAGCCCCACGCATAACCACGACGCAATCGACACTACAAAGCGCAACAGCGCCTGCCACAGGCTGATCCGCGAGCCGTCGGCGTTTTGCACGCGCACGCCCCAGACCTGCATGCCCAGGGTTTGCCCGGAATGGGTCCAGAACTTGGCAAAGAAACCAAACAGCACAAACAACAGAATCGTCGACAGCAGCGGGTCACCGTCCAGTGCGCCGGATTCGGTGAGGGTGCGCATCCTGGCTTCGCCCACGAACGCGATCCACACCAGCTTGTAGATAAACGCGGTGACGATCAGCAGCGCGGTGCACAACAGGAAGTCATAGAACATCGCTGCCAGGCGACGGCCCAGGCCAACGGCGGGGAACTCGCCTTGGGGACTCAGCAAGGGTTTGGACATGGCAGGGCTCTCAGAGGAAAAAAATCATTTTACGGAATAGCGCCCATAAAAAAGCCCCTGATGTCATGTCAGGGGCTTTTTGTCGCAGGAAGGATCAGCCTTCTGCTTGTACTTCGTCAGCCTGCATGCCTTTCTGGCCTTGAACTGCAACGAAGGTGACCTTCTGGCCTTCCTTCAGGCTTTTGAAGCCGTTGCCTTGAATAGCGCGGAAATGCACGAACAGATCCGGACCGCTTTCTGGAGTGATAAAACCAAACCCTTTCTCGTCGTTAAACCACTTGACGGTACCGCTCTGACGATCAGCCATTTTCTTATTTCCTTGACGCTAAAAATTAATGACAGCCCCTTTCACATGAAAGAGTACTGGGCTGGGTTGCAGGAAAGTAAGAGACGTCGAACGGGTTGTAGCACAACTACTTCAGCTACTGCCCAGGTCCAGGTTCCAAGCGACCCATGCAAACACAGTGGGCAAACTCTACGCCAACTAATGGAGAAAAAACAAGCCCTGGCAAAAGCCCAGGTTTTGCTCGGCCGCATGACACTTCGTTGAATAATGTGAAACCGACTTATTCGATAGAATGGGTCACTTGTTATAGGTTAATTCCTATAATAATGCCTATCGTTGCTGCACTGTTTTATGGCGGTTGCGTTACAGATTAGTGCACGTTAACGCAACCGCGTTACTTATAGGAACAGTCAATCAGCCACGATAGTAACGTTGCGGCACAAATGGCATTTTGCTTACACGAAGTGGCACTTTTTTCCCACGCACCAACGCAGAGACTTCGGTGTCCAGTGCGGTGAATGCGCTGTCCAGGTAACCCATGGCCAGTGGGCCACCCAGGCTCGGGCCAAAGCCACCGCTGCACACGCTGCCGATCACGCTGCCGTGTTCGTCGACGATCTCTGCGCCTTCACGTACAGGTGTGCGTTCCTGGGGCAGCAGGCCTACTCGCTTGCGGCTTACACCGGTTTGCTGCTGGGTGAAGATGCGGTCGGCACCCGGGAAGCCACCGGCACGCACACCGTCGGTGCGCCGGGCCTTGGAGATTGCCCACAGGAGGCTGGCTTCGATCGGGGTGGTCTCGGTGTTCATGTCGTGGCCGTACAGGCACAGGCCGGCTTCCAGGCGCAGCGAGTCACGGGCGCCCAGGCCGATGGCCTGCACTTCGTCCTCGGCCAGCAGGCTGCGCGCCAGGCTTTCGGCGCTGGCGGCAGGCACGGAGATTTCAAAACCGTCTTCACCGGTGTAGCCCGAGCGGCTGACGTAGCAGTCCACGCCCAGCAGGCGCACCGGGGCGAATTGCATGAAGGTCATCCGGGTGACTTCCGGGGCCAGGCGCGCCAGTACCTTCACCGCAGCCGGGCCTTGCAGGGCCAGCAGTGCGCGTTCTTCGAACAGCGGCTCGATGCTGCACTGCTCGCCGATATGCTGGCGCAGGTGCGCCAGGTCCTGGTCCTTGCAGGCCGCGTTGACTACCAGGAACAGTTCGTCGTTACCCAGGTTCGCCACCATCAGGTCGTCGAGGATGCCGCCCTGGTCATTGGTGAACATGGCGTAGCGCTGCATGCCGACCGGCAGGTCGATGATGTCGACCGGTACCAGGGTTTCCAGGGCCTTTGCGGCATTGGCGCCGGTCAGGCGGATCTGGCCCATGTGGGACACGTCGAACAGCCCGGCCTGTTCACGGGTGTGCAGGTGCTCCTTCATCACGCCCAGTGGGTATTGCACCGGCATGTCGTAGCCGGCGAAGGGCACCATGCGTGCACCCAGCTCGAGGTGCAGGGCGTGCAATGGGGTTTTCAACAGGGTTTCGGTGGACATGTTCAGCTCCTGAAAAACGTGCCGGCGCGCCTTTAGGCGTCAGCACTCGATAATGTTGACCGCTAAACCGCCACGGGCGGTTTCCTTGTATTTGCTTTTCATGTCGGCGCCGGTCTGGCGCATGGTGCGGATGACCTTGTCCAGCGAGACGAAGTGTTGCCCGTCGCCACGCAAGGCCATGCGCACCGCATTGATGGCCTTCACCGAGCCCATGGCATTGCGCTCGATGCAGGGCACCTGCACCAGGCCGCCAATCGGGTCGCAGGTCAGGCCGAGGTTGTGTTCCATGCCGATCTCGGCGGCGTTTTCCACCTGGGAAACCGTACCGCCCAATACTTCGCACAACGCGCCAGCGGCCATGGAACAGGCCACGCCGACTTCACCCTGGCAACCGACTTCGGCACCGGAGATGGAGGCGTTTTCCTTGTAGAGAATGCCGATGGCGGCGGCGGTGAGCAGGAAGCGCACCACGCCGTCTTCATTCGCGCCAGGGATAAAGCGCATGTAGTAATGCAGCACCGCCGGCACAATCCCGGCCGCGCCGTTGGTGGGCGCCGTGACCACGCGCCCGCCGTTGGCGTTTTCTTCGTTGACGGCCAGGGCGTACAGGTTGACCCAGTCCAGCACCGACAGCGGGTCGCGCAGGGCCGACTCCGGGTTCTTGCACAACTGGCGATGCAAGGCGGCGGCACGACGCTTGACCTTCAGGCCGCCGGGCAAGATGCCTTCGTTGCGACAGCCGGCTGCCACGCAGTCCTGCATCACCTGCCAGATCTTCAACAGGCCGGCACGGGTTTCCGCTTCCGGGCGCCAGGCGCTTTCATTGGTCAGCATCACCTGGCTGATGGACAGACCGTAGGTGGTGCAATGGCCGAGCAAGTCCTTGGCATGCTTGAACGGGAACGTCAGTGGGGTGGCGTCTTCGACGATCCGGTCGGCGCCGGCGGCGTCTTCATCCACCACAAAACCGCCGCCCACCGAGTAGTACTCGCGGCTGCGGATCTGGATGCCCGCCGCATCAAAGGCACGAAAAATCATGCCGTTGGGGTGGTAGGCCAGGGGTTTGCGAATCATCGCCAGGTGTTCTTTCTCGTTGAACGCAATGCTGTGTTCGCCGAGCAGGTTCAAGCGGCCATCGCCGCGCATCTGCGCCAGGCGTGCGGCCACGGTTTCGGTGTTCACGGTGTCCGGGTGTTCGCCTTCCAGGCCGAGCAGCACGGCCTTGTCGCTGCCGTGGCCTTTGCCGGTGGCGCCGAGGGAGCCATAGAGTTCCACCTTGATGCCGGTGGTGGCGCTCAGCAGATTGTCACGCTTGAGGCCTTCGACGAATCGAGCGGCCGCGCGCATGGGGCCGACGGTGTGGGAACTGGAGGGGCCGATGCCAATCTTGAACAGGTCGAACACGCTTAAGGACATGAGTTGTTCTCCGGTTTCTTGTTATGTATTGGGTGTACTCGGTCAATGTGGGAGGGGCGGTGCGACGATTCGACTTGCCCCCGATAGCGGTGGGTCAGTAGAAAGTTCTGGTGACTGACACACCGCTATCGGGGGCAAGCCCCCTCCCACATTTTTGACCGCGCTCAGCCAGTCGGGTTATGCGTAGCTCTCGATCGACGGGCACGCACACACCAGGTTGCGATCACCAAACACATTGTCGACCCGGCCAACCGGTGGCCAGTACTTGCCTTCGATCAACGAAGCGACCGGGTACACCGCTTGTTCACGGCTGTATGGGTGGCTCCATTCGCCAACCAGTTCCGCCGCGGTATGCGGTGCGTTTTTCAGCGGGTTGTCGTCCTTGTCCAGGGTGCCGTTTTCCACCGCGCGGATTTCTTCGCGGATGGCGATCATCGCGTCGCAGAAGCGGTCCAGTTCTTCCTTGGATTCGCTTTCGGTCGGCTCGATCATCAGCGTGCCGGCCACCGGGAACGACATGGTCGGGGCGTGGAAGCCAAAGTCGATCAGGCGCTTGGCCACGTCATCCACGCTGATGCCGCTGCTGTCCTTCAGCGGGCGCAGGTCGAGGATGCATTCGTGCGCCACCAGGCCATTGCTGCCGGTGTACAGCACGGGGTAGTGCTCTTCGAGGCGACGGGAAATGTAGTTGGCATTCAGTATCGCCAACTGCGACGCGCGCTTGAGGCCTGCGCCGCCCATCATGCTGATGTACATCCAGGTGATCGGCAGGATGCTTGCACTGCCGAACGGTGCCGCACACACCGCGCCTTCCTTGCGCGCCATGGCCGCGTGGCCGGGCAGGAAGGGCGTGAGGTGGGACTTGACGCCAATCGGGCCAACGCCCGGGCCGCCACCGCCATGGGGGATGCAGAAAGTCTTGTGCAAATTCAGGTGGGACACATCGCCGCCGAACTTGCCCGGCGCGCACAGGCCAACCATCGCGTTCATGTTGGCGCCGTCGATGTACACCTGGCCGCCGTTGTCGTGGATGATCCCGCAGATTTCGCGGATACCTTCCTCGAACACGCCGTGGGTGGACGGGTAGGTAATCATCAGCGCGGCGAGGTGCTCACGGTGCTCGATGGCCTTGGCGCGCAGGTCTTCGATGTCGACGTTGCCACGGGCGTCGCAGGCGGTAACCACCACACGCATGCCGGCCATGTTGGCGGTGGCCGGGTTGGTGCCGTGGGCCGACGATGGGATCAGGCAGATGTCACGACGTGCTTCGCCACGGCTCTGGTGATAGGCACGGATGGCCAACAGGCCGGCGTACTCGCCCTGGGAACCGGCGTTCGGCTGCAGGGAGATCGCGTCATACCCGGTGGCCGCGCAGAGCATGGCTTCCAGGTCGGAGGTCAGTTGCAGGTAGCCGGCGCTTTGCTCGGCCGGGGCGAACGGGTGCAGGGCACCGAACTCGGCCCAGGTCACCGGGATCATTTCACTGGCGGCGTTGAGCTTCATGGTGCACGAGCCCAGCGGGATCATGGTGCGGTCCAGGGCCAGGTCCTTGTCCGCCAGCTTGCGCAGGTAGCGCATCAGCTCGGTTTCCGAGTGATAACGGTTGAACACCGGATGGCTGAGGATCGGCGACTGGCGCAGCAATGCGTCGGGCAGGCGGCTGTCCACCGTGGCGTTGACGTCCGGCAGGGCTTTGCCATTGGCAAAGATTGCCCACAGGGTTTCGATATCGCCCTGGGTGGTGGTTTCGTCGACCGACAGCCCAACCCGCTCGGCGTCCACCACGCGCAGGTTGATGCGCTGGGCGCGGGCCTTGTCGTGCAGCGCAGCGGTGTCGGCGCCGGTGTGCAGGGTCAGGGTGTCGAAGAAGTGTGCCTGCTCGACCTTGAGGCCCAGGGCGGTCAAGCCCTTTGCGAGCATCGCGGTCAGCTGGTGAATGCGCTTGGCGATCTGGGTCAGGCCCTGGGGCCCGTGGTACACGGCATACATGCTGGCGATGTTGGCGAGCAGCACTTGCGCGGTGCAGATGTTGCTGGTGGCTTTCTCGCGGCGGATATGTTGCTCGCGGGTCTGCATGGCCAGGCGCAGGGCCGGCTTGCCAAAGCGGTCTACCGACACACCGACCAGGCGCCCCGGCATGTCGCGCTTGAACGCATCCTTGGTGGAGAAGTACGCCGCGTGCGGGCCACCGAAGCCCAGCGGCACGCCGAAGCGTTGCGCGCTGCCGATTGCCACATCGGCGCCGAACTCACCCGGCGGGGCCAGCAGGGTCAGGGCCAACAGATCGGCAGCCACGGCCACCAGGGCGTTGGCGGCATGGAAACGCTCGGTCAGCGCGCGGTAGTCGAACACGTCACCGTTGCTGGCCGGGTATTGCAGCAGGGCGCCGAAGAACCGGTTGACATCGGTCAGTTCGCGCTCATCGCCGACCACCACGTCGATGCCCAGCGGCTCGGCACGGGTGCGCAGTACGTCGAGGGTTTGCGGGTGGCTGTGGACCGAGGCGAAGAAGGCGTTGCTGCCCTTGTTCTTGCTCAGGCGCTTGCAGAAGGTCATGGCCTCGGCGGCGGCGGTGGCTTCATCGAGCAGCGAGGCGTTGGCGATCGGCAGGCCGGTGAGGTCGCTGATCAGGGTCTGGAAGTTCAGCAGCGCTTCCAGGCGGCCTTGGGAAATCTCTGGCTGATAAGGTGTGTAGGCGGTGTACCAGGCCGGGTTTTCCAGAAGGTTGCGCAGGATCGGCGACGGCGTATGGCAGTTGTAGTAGCCCTGGCCGATGTAGGTCTTGAACAGTTGGTTCTGGCTGGCGATGGCCTTGATCCTGGCCAGGGCCTCGGCTTCGCCCAGGCCGTCTTCTAGGCCGAGCACGCTGGTGCCCTTGATGCTCTCCGGGATCACGCTGGCGCTCAGGGCTTCCAGGGAATCGAAGCCCAGGCTGGCGAGCATCTGCTGCTCATCTTCCTGGCGCGGGCCGATGTGGCGGGCGATGAACTCATTGGCGGTGCTGAGATTGATGGTCATGGCGCGCTCCTCAGGCTTCGGCGTTGGCTTTGATCAGACGGTCGTACGCGTCCTGATCCAACAGTTTAGCGACTGCCCCGGCATCGGCCGGTTTAAAGCGGAAGAACCAGCCTTCGCCCAGCGGGTCTTCGTTGACCAGTTCCGGGCTGCCATCGAGCTTGGCGTTCACTTCCAGCACTTCACCGTCCAACGGCATGTACACGCCGCTGGCGGCCTTGACCGATTCAACCGTGGACGCTTCTGCGCCCTTGTCATAGGCCTGCAACTCCGGCAGTTGCACGAACACCACATCACCGAGCGCGTTCTGCGCGAAAGCGGTGATACCCACGGTGACGCTGCCGTCAGCTTCGGCGCGCAGCCATTCGTGATCTTCAGTGAAACGCAACTCGCTCATGGAAACTCCTCAGGGCCAGAATCGTCTGGTGGGCGGGATTGGAATAATGGGGAGTTGCTTAGCAATATCGCGGCCAATGTGATTAATCCTTTATTAATCAATGGCTTGATAAAAACGGTTATAACGATAGCGCCTTTGTGTGTAGCGATTTCGCTACACTCCGGCCGTCGAAAAAAAGCCTATGTGGATCAAAGCCTTGCATGGCGCGCAAAAAACAAGGTTGTAGCGATATCGTTCCACTGTAGCGCTTTCAGTACGCATGGACGTCGTTTTTCGCGATTTATCTACCGTCCGGGAGGCCGGCCGGCGTTTTACCGTTCGCGCACTTCGTCATCAGGATGCGCCCCATGAGTGCTTCAAAGGTTATTCCCCCAGAGATTTCCCAGGCGCGGACGTCTCGCGACTATTTATCCAAGGTCTTCGCCCGGCGCCCGGGCCTGACCCAAGTGGCCCGCGCAATGATCCAGGAATGGATCGGGCAGTGGTTTGCCGGTTCCGGCCTGCAGGCCGGTAACAGCTGGATCGGTGTGATCCAGCCAACCTCGACCGGCCGCCGCCACATGCCGCTTATGACCTTGAGCGACGCACTGATCCAGCGCTGCATGAAGGGTGACGCGCTGAACTACACGCCAGGCCATCATGTGCTGTTGGTGCAGTCTGCACCGCAGGTGTTCGAACCGGCGAGCGGCGCCATCACCGTGGACGATATCGAGTGGATGCTCAACACCCTGGCGCCCGATGTGCTGGCGGGTTTTGCCGAGCGCTTGGTGCAATACTGGAACGCGCGCGTGTCGGACGGTTCGGCCGACAGCCGTTGGCACGCGGTCAGCAGCCAGTTACGTGCATGCCTGCTCACGGCGCGGCAGAACCCGCCATTGACGCCGGAGCAGGCGCGATTGCTGCTGGGGCTGGGCGATGAGCAGGCACAGCAGCTTTGGGGGCATCGGGCGGATCGAGAGGCCTTGGGTGGCGCCGATGCGCTGCATATCTATCAAGTCTATGCGGCCCAGGCCGGGACAACGGGCGAATGGCTGCCGCTGTTGGTCTTGCAGCGTCGGGTCGTGGGGCAACAGGTCACCCTCGTCTATATCCCGGCGATGAACCTGGTGCAGCTCGAGTCCCTGGACGCCTTGGGTGACCTGCTGCCGCGCTATATGGGCCGTTACCGGCCAGGGGCGCCGCTGCAATGGGTACTGCGCGAGCCCGAGGGCGATGTGTTCGATGCGTTGGCCCAGGCCTTGCTCGAACGCCAACTTCGCGATGTGCGGCGGGTTGACTGGTCGGCATTGCCCGACATCGGCAGCTATGAACAGCTGTTCACCACGCTCACCTCGCCACTGGCCTGGTTCGACCCGGACGCTCTCGAACAGCCCCATGAAGAACAGCTGCCGCTCTGGTTGCAGCGGGCCAGCAGCGCGGATCGCCTGGCTTACGGGCAGTGGCTGGAGCGCCTGGCGCAGCTGCAGCGCAGTACCGGCGGTGCAACGTTCCTCGATGGCCTTGAGCCGATCGATGTGTATGCGCGCAAGGCGCTGCAACGGCAAATGCGCCTGGATCATCCAGCGCAGGCTCCCATCAACCCGGACGACTGCCTCCTGACCTTCGAGCGCACCCAGGGCGGCACGGTTGGCTGGACGCAACGGACCACCCGGACCTTGACCCAGTGGTCGCTGGAAAACCCCTTCGCCACCGCCTATGCCAGTGTGCACATCAGCCACCAGGTCACGCCAGGTAACGTACCGCGCTGGGTCACGCCGGCCTATCTCAAGGGGCTGATCGAACGGGTGGACGTGGGCAAGCACTATCCGCCATTGCTGGAGCACGCACTGATCACCGACCCGACGCAGTCTGCACGGCGGCGTCGCTTGTTTGTCGATCAGATGGCGCTGCAACTGCCGATGCGCGCCCTTGAAAACAGCCTGCGCCAACGCAACGGCTTTACCCGCTCCGGCGCTCGGGTGGTGCACGCGTTGCTGCGGGAAGATCTGCTCCAGCGTGGGGTCGACGGTGAGGTGATCGTCGCCAGGCCCCTGGCATTCCTGGCCCATGCAGGCGGGCTGGCTCATCAAGCGCACAACCTGTTTGTCATCGGTCCCCGCGACAACAGCACGTTGCCGCATATTCTCTATCGGCCGGATCAAACCGACGCGATGCTGCAACAATTCCCCAGTCGCCAGGCGTTGCTCGACGCGATCGCAACGGTGGGCAGCGATCTTCAACCCGTGGTGCTGCAGCGTTTACCGCAGGACAGCCGTGCCCTGTTTGCCAACGGCGGTTTTCTGCGTCCCCATGTCCAGCGTGTGCTGCAGGGCGATGAGTTCGACGTGCTGCCCGCATCGAGCCCGGCGTTGCTGAGTGACGAACCGGTGCGTGGCGAGTTCCTTGAGAGCGTCTTCGATGAAAACGCCCGAGACCTGTGGCAGCGCGCTGTCAAGCAGTCGGTTTCCAACGAGGCGCTGCGTTGGACCCTGTTCAAGAATGATCTGTGGCAAGTGTTCAATGCGCTTTTGCCGATGGTCAGGGGCCCGGTGGCGGTGGCGGGCTGGTTGTCCCAGACCTTCAGGACATTCCAGGCGGTGCTGGCGCTGCCGGCCGAGACGAGCCGCGAAGATTCCGCCAATGCCTTCGCCGAGCTGATCGGCAGCGTGGCCGGCCTGCTGATGAGCCCGGTGGTCACGCTGGATCAACGACTGCGCTTGAGTTCGGGCGCTGCCCAGGCACATGACTTGATCCCGGCCAGCCACACGCGCCACTCGGCGTCGACGTTTGCCTGGCAGCGTTCATTCGCCGACGTCACGGCAATGGATTTTTCCTGGGCCAACTCAAGATCCAGGCTTACGACCCGGCAGCGTGTCCAGCTCGAGACTTTCCAATGGTCACCCAGGCAGGGCGAGCGCTGGCCCGACTCGCCGACACTGGCCTCGGCGGCCAGCCCGGTGCGTGGTCGGGTGCTGGTCCAGCGCGACGGCAGCGCGGCCCGTCACGAGCAGTACACCTTGATAGACAGCAAAGTCTATGGCGTGAGGGCGGTCAGGGATGGCTGGCGGGTCGTCGATCTGCGGCAACCCCAGCGTCTCGGCCCGTGGCTGGACAAGGATGCCCATGGGGTGTGGAAAGTCGACCTGGGCCTGCGCCTGGTTGGCGGGCAGCCAAAGAGCACGGTGGCCCAGCGGCGTGCCCACATCGAGCGGCAAAAGCTTGAGCTTGAGCACGAATACAGCGCGGCAAGCCGCGAATTACAGAGCCTCGAGCGTGTCGTGACCGCGGCCGAAGACCTGTGTGAGAAGGCGCACCTGACCTCCGAGGCGGCCTTTACCGAGCAGCACCGGCGCGATGCCAGGGCGCGTTACCTGCGCGAGTTGGAAAAAAAGGCCGATGCGCAACAGAAAAAACTCAATGTGCTGATGCGCAGAAACGCCAACAAGCCCCTGGACGGCTTTGAACGGGAACAGTGCCTGCAGTTGGAAGATATCGTGCTGAACATGCGCCGGCAGATGTTCGTGCTGACCTTCAGTCGCCGCGAGGAGCAGTTTTCCGCAGCGCATCTCGCGCAACTGTCGGAGCGAGTGGCGGGGGAGGACGCGACCGCAGTCCAGGCGGTGATTGGGACCTTGACCGAAGAGAGCCGCAGGATCGGCGAGTTTCACGACAAGATGGTCAACCTGAGCTTCTGGGAGCGGGTCAATTACGAGCGGTTGCTCAGCATTCCTGCCTACAAGTCCTACATCGGTGAGTTGCAACCGTCCTCATACGGGCTGCCATTGGACTGGCGGACCGTGCAGTTGCAGGTGCTCAAGGAGCAGCTGTGGCGCCGGCTGCCCCTGCCTGAAGAACAGGATGATTACAGTCGGATCGACGCGGCCATGGATGAGGCGATCCAGTCGGCCCAGTCCCAGAAAACCATCGATGAGCCAGGCGTGCTGAGTGTGCAACAGCGCATCGACGGCACCCGGGCGGTGCTGCACGAATACGCGAAAACCCTGGCGCTCCTGGATGAATACCGTGCCGCCGCGCCGGAATTGATCCATGGGGATGCCGAGGTGCCGGTGCAAGCCACGATCCTCAGCCTGGAACAGGAGTCGAGAATCGCCCTGGCAAAGCTGCTGCGTGAGCACGAGCGCAACCCTCAGCCTGGCCGGGTACGGCCCCTTGAAGCTGATCAACGGCTGATCCGCGATTCGAAAAAGCGCTATCAATTGGGGCGGGTTCGCGCCCGCACGCCGGATGCGACCGAAGACATCGTTGATGTCATCAACCCGATTGACCAGGCCGTGGTGGTCAGCCTGCATCAGCAGCCGGGTTCGGATACGTTCGAAGCGATCACCGAGGCTGGCGCGGTGATGCCGCGGCCGACGCGTTCCCTGGAAAAACTCAAGGCCGACGCGCGCCGCTTGTTGGCCAGGGCACCGCTGGTGCTGCAGCAGGCCCGCGATGAAGCGCGCAGTGCCACGCTGCCGGCCAGCGTCGAAGCCCGGTTGACGCGGCAGTCCGAGGGCATCAAGGCGGTTGCCGAAAAGATCCGCAAGGCGCTGCCGTCAACGCCGGATACCGCGGCCCAGGCGCTGCTCGATGAACTGGAACAGGCCGCCAGCGACTCTCTGGAGCAGGGGCGAGGGTTGCGCATCGAGATGATCAAGCGCTTGCCGCCCGATGAGGATGGGATTGCCTGGCTCCAGGCCCAGGACCAGGTGCAGATACTGCGCATCGAGGGGCGTATTGCGCTCAAGCGGGTGGATGATTTCCTGCAGGAGTATGTGGTCAAGGACAGGCAGGGCAAGGTCCTGGCTTATGCGCACTTTCATTACTCGTCGCCCACGGACCCCGATTTACCCTACAACGCCGGCCATCTGAAAAGGCCGGAGCAGCGCTTCATGAGTTTTCGCAGCCTGCTCGACAAAACCGACAACGAGGCCATCGCGATCTACTATTCGCGCATCAGCCCGCCCATGGCCACGCAACTGTTTTTCAGCGCCACCGGCGTTATCAAGCATCGTGGCCGGCGTGCGTTCTGGTGAGGCAGGCGCTAGGGTTTTGCGGGAATGCCGTACTTGCGCAAGCGGTGGGCGATGGCGGTGTGTGAGGTTTGCAGGCGGCTGGCCAACTGCCGGGTCGAGGGGTAACTGACGTAGAGTTTCTCCAGCAGGCTGCGCTCGAAGTCCTCGACGGCCTGTTCCAGGCTATCGACTTCGCCGTCGTTCTGGCGGGCCACGGAGGTGCCGGCTATGTCGAGGTCACCGATGTCCACCAGGCTGCTTTCGCAGATGGCGGCGGCGCGGAAGATCACGTTCTGCAACTGGCGCACATTGCCCGGCCAGCGGTTGCCCAACAGCGCCGGATAGGTGCCGGGCGCCAGGCGGCACACCGGGCGCTGGATCTGCGCACAGGCCTGCTGCATGAAGTAGCGGGCCAGCAACAGGATGTCCTGGCCGCGTTCGCGCAGGGGCGGCACTTCGACGTTGAGCACGTTGAGGCGGTAGAACAGGTCTTCGCGGAAGGTGCCTTCGCTGACCATTTTTTCCAGGTCGCGGTGGGTGGCGCTGAGGATGCGCACATTGACCTTCACCTCGCGGTCGCCGCCGACCCGGCGGAAGCTGCCGTCGTTGAGAAAACGCAGCAGCTTGGCTTGCAAATAGGGCGACATTTCGCCGATTTCATCGAGAAACACCGTGCCCTGGTTGGCCAGCTCCATCAGCCCCGGCTTGCCGCCGCGTTGGGCACCGGTAAAGGCGCCGGGGGCGTAACCGAACAATTCACTCTCGGCGAGATTCTCCGGCAACGCCGCGCAGTTCAGCGCCAAAAACGGCGCACTGTGACGTGCGCTGATGGCGTGGCAGGCCCGCGCCACCAACTCCTTGCCGGTGCCGGTTTCGCCCTGGATCAACAGCGGCGCATCGAGTGCGGCAACCCGTTGTGCGCGTGCCTTGAGGGTGCGGATCACCGGGGATTCGCCCAGCAGCGCATCAAAGCCTTCGGCATGATCGTGGTGCAGCGCCGACAGTTGTTCGCCGATGCGGTTGGGTTGGTACAGGGTGAGCAGGGCGCCGGCATCGGTGATCGGCGTGGCGTCGAGCAAAAACGTCTGGCCGTTGACGCTGATTTCACGCAAGGGCAGGCGAAAGCCGTTTTCCAGCAAGGTGTCCAGCAAGGCCGGATCATTGAACAGCTCGGCGATACTTTCCCCGGCCGGTTCGCGACCGTACAGCGCGATCAGCGCCGGGTTGGCCAGCAGGATCTTGCCCGCACTGTCCAGGGCCAGCACCGGGTCGGTCATGGCTGCCAGCAGGGCATCGAGTTGCAGGTGGCGGCGTTGGCCGGGGAGAATGTCCACCACCGTCACCGCTTGTACGCCGCGCACGCTGAACAGCGCGTCACGCAGCTCTTCGAGCACGTCGGCGCTGAGGGTCGGCGCATCGATATAGACGTTGGGCGGCACCATTTCCACCGCATCCAGGTTGAGATTGCGCCCACCGAGCAAGGCCAGGACTTCCTGGGTAATGCCGACGCGGTCGATGAAGCTGACGTGGATACGCATGGGGCGAATGTTGGTTCTGGCGTACTGAGGGTGGCCAGTATGCCTGACAGGTGATGGAGATCAAAAATGTGGGAGCGGGCTTGCTCCCACATATGAGGGTTGGAGTCGGGGGCGTCGGGTTATTCCAGGTGTTCAGGCTTGATCGGGTCCCCGGATTTCACATCCAGTTGATGCCGCACATCCTCGAACATCAGGTCGTACTGTTTGTGCATCGAGCCATTCAACACCGCAATCTTCGGCATCCCATACTTCTGCGCGATGTTCATCGCATGCCGGGCAAAGTCGAATGCCTGGTCCTTGGGCAAGAAGAACTCTTCCTTGAGGTCCTTGCCCTGCACCGAGCCGTGCAGCTTGAACAGCATGCCCTTGCCTTCCTTTGGATCCTGGCTGACTTCGTAGTCGATACACAGGTTGTAGCTGTAGTCGTCCTTGTTCAGCGCGTGACGTTCGACGTGCAGGTGACCGGGTTCAAAGGTGGCCATAGGCGTATCTCCTCTACTTCACAGATAGGTGATGCCAGGTGTCGCCGTGCTGATGCGTGTGCCGGCGCTGCCCTGGACGATGGCTTCGATGTCCGAGAGTGAACCGATCACCGCGGTTTTGCCAGTCTGGCGGGCGAACTCGCAGGCGGCTTGCACCTTGGGCCCCATGGAACCGGCGGCGAAGCCGAGTTTTTCCATGTCGTCGGGGTGGGCCTGGCCGATGGCTTTCTGGGTCGGCTTGCCGAAGTCGATAAAAGCGGCGTTGACGTCGGTGGCGATCACCAGCAAATCGGCGTCCAGTTGCGTGGCCAGCAACGAGGAGCACAGGTCCTTGTCGATCACGGCTTCGATGCCCTTGAGCTTACCGTCTTCACCGTACAGGGTCGGGATACCGCCACCACCGGCGCAGATCACGATGGCGCTTTTTTCCAGCAGCCACTTGATCGGGCGAATCTCGAAGATGCGTTTGGGCCGTGGGCTGGCCACGACGCGGCGATACTTATCGCCATCCGGGGCGATGGCCCAGCCTTTCTCGGCGGCGAGTTTTTCCGCTTCGGCCTTGGAGTACACCGGGCCGATGGGCTTGGTCGGGTTCTGGAAGGCCGGGTCCTTGGCGTCCACTTCCACCTGGGTGAGCAGGGTGGCGAACGGCACTTCGAAGTCCAGCAGGTTGCCCAGTTCCTGTTCGATGATGTAGCCGATCATGCCTTCGGTCTCGGCACCGAGCACGTCCAGCGGGTACGGCGAAACGCTGGTGTAGGCCGCCGCCTGCAACGACAGCAGGCCGACCTGCGGGCCATTGCCGTGGGCGATGACCAGTTCGTTGCCGGCATGGATCTTGGCGATCTGTTCGGTGGCAATGCGGATATTGGCGCGTTGGTTGTCTGCGGTCATGGGTTCACCACGGCGCAGGAGGGCGTTGCCGCCCAGGGCTACGACGATGCGCATAATGCAATCCTTCTATAGGTGTGAACACAGAGGCCAATGTGGGAGGGGGGGGCAAGCCCCCTCCCACATTTGACCGTGTAGCCTTTAGATATCCGCGAGTGCCGACACCAGGATCGCCTTGATGGTGTGCATGCGGTTTTCCGCCTGCTCAAAGGCGATGTTGGCCGGCGACTCGAAGACTTCCTCGGTCACTTCCACACCATTGGCCAGGTTCGGATAACGTGCGGCGATGTCCTTGCCGACCTTGGTTTCGCTGTTGTGGAACGCCGGCAGGCAGTGCATGAATTTCACCCGAGGGTTGCCCGAGGCTTTCATCATCTTGGCGTTGACCTGGTACGGCAGCAGTTGCTCGATGCGTTCGTCCCACGCTTCCACCGGCTCACCCATGGACACCCAGATATCGGTGTGGATGAAGTCCACGCCCTTGACCGCTTCTTTCGGGTCTTCGGTGATGGTAATGCGCGCGCCGCTTTCCTCGGCGAAGGCCTGGCACTGTTTGATGAAGTCTTCATGGGGCCACAGGGCTTTCGGCGCGCCGATGCGCACGTCCATGCCGAGCTTGGCGCCGATCATCAGCAGCGAGTTACCCATGTTGTAGCGCGCGTCGCCCAGGTAGGCGTAGCTGATGTCATGCAGCGGCTTGTCGCTGTGCTCGCGCATGGTCAGGGTGTCGGCGATCATTTGGGTCGGGTGGAACTCGGCGGTGAGGCCGTTGAACACCGGCACGCCGGCGAACTTGGCCAGTTCTTCGACGATTTCCTGCTCGAAGCCACGGTATTCAATGGCGTCGAACATGCGGCCGAGCACGCGGGCGGTGTCTTTCATGCTTTCTTTGTGGCCGATCTGCGACGACACCGGGTCGATATAGGTGACGTGGGCACCCTGGTCGTGGGCCGCCACTTCGAAGGCGCAACGGGTGCGGGTCGAGGTTTTTTCGAAGATCAGCGCGATGTTCTTGCCTTGCAGGTGCGGACGCTCGGTGCCGGTGTATTTGGCGCGCTTGAGGTCGCGGGACAGGTCCAGCAGGTAGTGCAGCTCGCGGGTGGTGTGGTGCATCAGCGACAGTAGGCTGCGGTTGCGCATATTGAAAGCCATGATGGGATCTCCTTAATAGTCGATAGGGTCGCGGATGATCGGGCAGGTCATGCAGTGGCCGCCGCCACGGCCACGGCCGAGTTCACCGGCGCTGATGGTGATGACTTCCACGCCGGCCTTGCGCAGCAGGGTGTTGGTGTAGGTGTTGCGGTCGTAGCCGATCACTACGCCAGGCTCCACGGCCACCACGTTGTTGCCGTCGTCCCACTGCTCGCGTTCGGCGGCGAAGCTGTTGCCGCCGGTCTCGACCACGCGCAGGGCCTTGAGGTTGAGCGCTGCGGCCACGGTCTCGAGGAAGTTGGTTTTCTCCCGCTGGATGTCGATGCCGTGGGGTTTGCTTTCGTCAGGGCGCAGGGTGAAGGGCACGATCTGGTTGACCACTTCGGGGAAGATGGTCACCAGGTCGCGGTCGCAGAAGCTGAACACGGTGTCCAGGTGCATCGCCGCGCGGGATTTCGGCAGGCCGGCAACGATCACCCGTTCCACCGCTTTGTTCTTGAACAGGTTGCGCGCCAGTTGGCCGATGGCCTGGTGGGACGAGCGCTCGCCCATGCCGATCAACACCACGCCATTGCCAATCGGCATGACGTCACCGCCTTCGAGCGTGGCGGCACCGTGTTCCTGGTCGGGGTCGCCGTACCAGATCTGGAAGTCCGCGTTGGTGAACTCGGGGTGGAATTTGTAGATGGCGCTGGCCAGCAGGGTTTCCTGGCGTCGCGCCGGCCAGTACATCGGGTTGAGCGTCACGCCGCCGTAGATCCAGCAGGTGGTGTCGCGGGTGAACTGGGTGTTGGGCAGCGGCGGCAGGATAAAACTGGCGTGGCCGAGGAAGTCGCGGAACATCTCGATGGTCTTGCCACCGAAGCTGCTCGGCAGGTCATCGGCCGACACGCCACCGATCAGGAACTCGGCGATCTTGCGTGGCTCCAGGCTGCGCAGCCAGGAGCTGACCTCCTCGACCAGGCCCAGGCCCACGGTGTTGGAGGTGATCTTGCGTTCCAGGATCCAGTCCAGGGCTTCGGGGTTGGCAACGATATCGGTCAGCAGGTTGTGCATTTCCAGCACATCGATGTCCCGTTCGCGCATCTTGGTCACGAAGTCGAAATGGTCGCGCTTGGCCTGGGCTACCCAGAGCACGTCATCGAACAGCAGTTCATCGCAGTTGTTAGGGGTCAGCCGCTGGTGGGCCAAGCCTGGGGAGCACACCATGACTTTGCGCAGTTTGCCGGCTTCGGAATGTACGCCGTACTTCACTTTTTCCGTGGTCATTACAGATCCTCCAGTGAACATCAGTTACAGAGTCAGGAAGCCGTCGTAGAGGCCATAGGCAGCCACCAGGGCGCCAATGACGACTGCGGCGAAAATCAGCTTCTCGACGTTGGTGAAAATCGGTTTGCCCAGTTCATGCTTGGCCTTGGCGAACAGGATCGCGCCGGGGGCATAGAGCAGGGCGGACAACAGCAGGTACTTGGTGCCGCCGGCATAGAGCAGCCAGACCGCGTAGATCAGTGCGATCGCGCCGATAAACAGGTCTTTCCTGCGCTCCTTGAGGGCGTTTTCGTAGGTTTCGCCGCGTACCGCCAGCAGCAGCGCGTAGGCCGCCGACCACAGGTAAGGCACGAGGATCATCGAGGTGGCGAGGTAGATCAGCGACAGGTAGGTACTGGCGGAAAACAGCGTGATCACCAGGAATATCTGGACCATGGCGTTGGTCAGCCACAGGGCGTTGGCCGGCACATGGTTGGCGTTTTCCTTACGCAGGAACTCCGGCATGGTGTGGTCCTTGGCGGCGGCGAACATGATCTCCGCACACAGCAGCACCCACGACAGCAGCGCACCCAGCAACGAGATGATCAAGCCGACGCTGATCAGCACCGCACCCCAGTGGCCCACCACATGCTCCAGCACGGCGGCCATCGACGGGTTCTGCAGCTTGGCCAGCTCCGGTTGAGTCATGATGCCCAGGGACAGCACGTTCACCAGCATCAGGAACAGCAGCACGGTGATAAAACCGATCACGGTGGCCTTGCCGACGTCGCTGCGTTTTTCGGCGCGTGCCGAGAAGATGCTCGCGCCTTCGATGCCGATGAACACCCACACGGTGACCAGCATCATGTTGCGCACCTGGTTCATCACGCTGCCCAGGTCCGGGTTCTTCACGCCCCAGATGTCAGCGGTGAAGATGTCCAGCTTGAAGGCGAACACGGCGATCAACACGAACAGCACCAGGGGCACCACCTTGGCGACGGTGGTCACCAGGTTGATGAACGCCGCTTCCTTGATCCCGCGCAGCACCAGAAAGTGCACGGCCCAGAGCAAGACCGACGCGCCAATCACCGCCGCAGGCGTATTGCCTTCGCCGAAGATCGGGAAGAAGTAACCGAGGGTGCTGAACAGGAGGACGAAGTAACCGACGTTGCCCAACCAGGCGCTGATCCAGTAACCCCAGGCCGACGAAAAGCCCATGTAGTCACCGAAGCCGGCCTTGGCATAGGCGTAGACGCCGCCGTCCAGGTCAGGTTTGCGATTGGCCAGGGTCTGGAAGACAAACGCCAGGGTCAGCATGCCCACGGCGGTGATCACCCAGCCGATCAATACCGCGCCAACATCGGCACTGGCGGCCATGTTTTGCGGCAGAGAGAAGATCCCGCCGCCAATCATTGAGCCGACGACAAGTGCAACCAGTGCACCCAATCGAAGTTTTCCGGGAGATTCAGACATCGCATAACTCCAATGCAGGAGAAGAGAGACCACAGAATAATTCCGTGCGCTAATCAAACAGCTGACTCAGATCACTTCATTGGCACATTCCATTGTGAATTAATGACTTAGACTGGAAAGTCCTGGGCAATAGTTTTCCGCGCAAAGGCGCTTTCCAGAGCGGTCTCTGCGGTTTGGTCAATCATTTAGTGCTGCGTATGGACGTTTGAAACTAGCCCGTTTTCCCGAATGTGCAAACTTTTCGCAACGGCGACAATAAATAGCTTGGAAGCGACAAAGTATTCGGCGTATTTAAATTCTAAATAAGCCTAAACTATAAAAACTGTCATGCCGTTGAGTTATGAGCGTGGCGATTTTATCGCTGTCTTTAATAAACGCTACACTCGCTGAGTTAATTAGTTGAGTGCACGGTTGTCAGCTCAAATCTTATTCAGGAGTCTGCATGTCTCAACCGGCCCAGAAACTTCGGCTTGGCGCCCTGATTGCCCTGGTGGTGGGCTCGATGATCGGCGGGGGGATTTTCTCGTTGCCGCAGAACATGGCCGCGCGCGCGGAGGTGGGCGCGGTGTTGATCGGTTGGGCGATCACCGCCGTGGGCATGCTGACCCTGGCGTTTGTCTTCCAGACCCTGGCCAATCGCAAGCCGGAACTGGATTCCGGGGTGTACGCCTACGCCAAGGCGGGTTTCGGCGACTACATGGGTTTTTCATCGGCCTGGGGTTACTGGATCAGCGCGTGGATGGGCAATGTCGGTTATTTCGTGTTGCTGTTCAGCACCCTCGGCTATTTTTTCCCGGTGTTCGGCCAAGGCAACACGCCGGTGGCCATCGGCTGCGCATCGTTGCTGCTGTGGGCCGTGCATTTCCTGGTGATGCGCGGGATCAAGGAAGCCGCGTTCATCAACCAGATCACCACCGTGGCCAAGCTGGTGCCGCTGCTGATGTTCGTGGTGATCGCCGCCGTGGCGTTCAAGGCCGATATCTTCACGGCTGACATCTGGGGCCTGGAAAAGCCGCAATTCGGCAGTGTGGTGGACCAGGTGCGCAATATGATGCTGGTCACGGTATTTGTGTTTATAGGCATCGAAGGCGCCAGTGTGTATTCGGCGCGGGCCGAGAAGCGTGCGGACGTAGGGCGGGCCACGGTGATCGGCTTTCTCGGCGTGCTGGCGCTGTTGGTGCTGGTGAATGTGTTGTCCCTGGGCATCATGAGCCAGGCGGAGCTGGCCGGCCTGCAAAACCCGTCCCTGGCCGGTGTGCTCGAGCATATCGTCGGGCCCTGGGGCGCGTTGCTGATCAGTATCGGCCTGGCGGTTTCATTGCTGGGCGCCTTGCTGTCCTGGGCGCTGCTGTGTGCCGAGATCCTCTATGCCACCGCCCATGACAAGACCATGCCGGCCTTCCTGAAAAAGGAAAATGCCAACCAGGTGCCGGTCAACGCCTTGTGGCTGACCAATGTGATGATCCAGGTCTTCCTGGTGATCACGCTGTTTTCCCACAGCACCTACACCACCCTGATCTACCTGGCGTCGTCGATGATCCTCGTGCCTTACCTGTGGTCGGCGGCCTACGCGGTGTTGCTGAGCGGGCGTGGTGAAACCTATGAAGGTGCCCACCGCCATCGCATCAAGGACCTGCTGGTGGGGTTGATCGCCCTGGGTTACGCCGTATGGTTGCTCTACGCCGGGGGCCTTAAATACCTGCTGCTGTCGGCGCTGCTGTATGCGCCGGGCGTGATCCTGTTCGCCCTGGCCAAGCGCGAACAGGGCCAGCCGTTGTTCACCCACGTTGAGAAAGGCATTTTCAGCTGCGTGATCGCCGGCGCGGGGCTGGCGGCGTATGGGTTGTACAGCGGGGTGTTGTCGTTGTGATGGGGTGACGGTACTGGCCTCATCGGGAGCAAGCCCCCTCCCACATTTTGAATATGTTCACCCATCAAAGTGTGGGAGGGGGCTTGCTCCCGATAGCGGCCGTCAAGTCACCATTGAGGCCGGTGGGAGCCCAATTCTCCCGCCGGCAAATCCCATTGCAATGGCGTACCGCTGATGGTCAGCGGGGGCAGCAGCCGATGGGCCTGGCCCCAGGCGGTCTGTTCGACGACCAGGCCTTGATCCCCTGGTTCTTCCTCGCGCAACGCCGGTTGGTCGGGCACTTGGCCTGCTTGCACCAGTAACGTTGCGGTGCGTGCCAACGACAACCGCGCCGAACCACCGCGCCCCGACTGCAACCGTTCGCCCAGCGCCTGAATCGCACTGGCCGCCATCAGATACCCGGTCGCGTGATCCAGCGCCTGCAACGGCAGTGGCAGCGGTTTATCCGCGTGTTTCCAGAGCATGCCGGCCTCGGCGATCCCGCTGCTCATCTGCACCAGGCTGTCGAAGCCCCGGCGATTACGCCACGGGCCGCTCCAGCCGTAGGCGTTGAGGCTGACGTCGATCAGGCCTGGGGCGAGGTGTTGCAGTTCGGGGGCGGTGTAGCCCAGATGCTCCAGGGCGTCAGCGCGGTAACCGTGGAACAGGATGTCGGCGTCCCTGAGCAAATGCTCGAAAACCCGCCGACCTTCGGGCGTTTTCAGGTCCAGGCGCGCGCAGCGTTTGCCCAGGGTCATTTCCGGGACTACGCCGGGCTCGTTCCAGGTGGGTGAGTCGATGCGCAGTACATCCGCGCCGAGGCCGGCAAGGAAACGACTGGCCACCGGGCCGGCCAATACGCGGGTCAGGTCCAGCACCTTGAGGCCGGCCAGCGGGCGTGCCAGCGAACCGTGCCAGGGTTTGTCGGTCGTGGTTTCGAAGGTCTGGCGTTGGACCAACGCCTCGGCGTTCACCGCCAACCCCTGCGGGTGCTGCTGCCAGGCTTGCCACGCACGCATCTGCGCGGCGCAGCCACCTTGGTCGACAATCGCCTGTTCCAGTTCTGCCGCGTTCCACGCCGCGACCTTGCCGGCCATCCCGGCGCGGTCGGCGACCGTGCCCAGCACCCGCTCGGCGGCGGCACGGTGATGAGGCGCGTTGGTGTGCAGGCGAATCCAGCCATCGGCGCTGGCGTAATCGCCGGCCACCGGATCCCACAACGGCGGCACTTGCCAGCCCAGCGGGCGGATCGAGGACGAGAACCAGAAAGAGGCGAGGCGTCGGTCCACGGTCACGTCGGGCAGGCGCCCGGTCCGTTGCCGGATCAACTGGGCGACGGCCTGCCCGGCGGCGCCGATGCTGGCACTGGCCAGTTCGGTGACGGCGAAGGTCGAGGGCAGGGCGCCAGCCTCGGTGAAGGTCAGCGGGGTGTGGGGTAGATCGAGTGCGGCTTGGATGGGAGTCAGCAGGTCAGTCATCAAAGGCCCTCCGTAAGAGAAGGGCCACTATAGAAGATCATCACACCGGCGTGACAACTCCCGGTTCCAACGGCAGGTCGATGCTGGCGATAAAACCACCGGCTGGGTGATTGGCCAGGATCAGGCTGCCACCGTGGCGTTCGGCCGCGCGTCGCGCGATCGCCAGGCCCAGGCCGTGGCCTTGGGCGGTCTGGCCGGGAGCGCGGTAGAACGGTTCACCGAGTTGACTCAGGTGTTCGGCGTCCACACCGGGGCCATGGTCGCGCACGCTGATCAGGATACGTTCGCCCTGGAGCTGGGCGTGCAAATCGATCGGTTGCCCCGGCGGGTTGAAGCGCTGGGCATTGCGCAGCAGGTTATCCACAGCCCGTTCGATCATGGTCGGCCAGCCCTTCAGTTGCAGGTCGGCGTCGGTGCTCAGTTGCACCACCTGGTCCGGCGCGCTGAGTTGGGCATCCTTTTGCAGGGTTTTGAGCAGGGCGATGAGGTCGACGTCTTCGGCGCTGGCATTGTCGGCATCGACGCGGGCCAGTACCAGGATCTCGCTGATCAGCGCTTCCAGGCGGTCGCATTCGCGGGTCAGGCGTGGCCAGAGTTTTTCCCGTTCTTCGGGGCTGGCGCGTTCGGCCAGGGCCAGGGCGATGCGCAGGCGCGCGAGGGGCGAGCGCAGCTCATGGGACACGTCGCGCAGCAGCTGGCGTTGACTGCCGATCAGGCTTTGCAGGCGTGCGCCCATGCGGTTGAAGTCGGTGGCGAGTACGCCGAACTCATCGCGGCGGTTGGCCAGTTGCGCCAGGCTGTTCTGCTGGTAGGTGGCCTGGCCGAGGTCATGCACCGCGCCGCGCAGGCGGCTCAGTGGACGGGTGATGGACAAGGTGACGAACAGGCTGAACAAGGTCAGCACCACCAGGGCAATCACCAGTGCGCTCAAGGGCCATGCCAGGCTGCTGCGGTGCCACTCGTCCAGCTCCGGGTGCGGGATGCGGTAGATCAACAGGTAGGTGTCGCCGGTCTTCTCGCTGGTGTACTCGGCGGTCAGGCGTCGCCAGGGCAGATGGCCTTCCTTGCTGTCGTTCTGCCGGGCTTCAAAGGCAGCGGCGCGGCGCGGGAAAGTGCCGCGCACCACCGGCTCGCCGCTTTCGTTGAGCACTTGCACGTCGATGTGGTACTGGCGCTTGCGCTGTTGCAGCAGGTCCTGGGCGGCATCCTCGCCCTGGGCTTCGTAGAGCTGGGTCCACTCTTGCGCGAGGTTATTGAGGCCGGGGTGGCGGCTGAGAATCCAGGCATCCTGGTTAAGCATGTGCCCAAGCAGGATCGACAACCCGGCAACCAGGGCGATGGCCAGCCAGAAACTGGCCAGGATGCGCCAGAACAATGAACGCACAGGAAACCCTCAAACAGGAAAAGCCCAGTGGCGGTGGCCACTGGGCTGGGAGTGTTAACGCGGGGGCATTATTGCGCTTTTTGCGGCTGTTGCGCTTTCCAGGCCTGGAATTCCTTCCATTCGGCACGGCGCTGTTCTTGCTTCTTGACGATCTCGTCGAACTTCTTCTGCTGGTCAGGCTTGAGCACGGCACGGATATCGGCCTGGGTCTTCTGCTTGCCGGCGGCGATTTCATCCTGCATGGCTTTCTGGTCGGCGGCCGGGAGCTTGTCCAGGTACTTTTTGACCAGGTCTTTGCGAGCGTGCCATTGGTCACCCATCAGCTTGCCGATCTGCTCGCGCTGTTCGCGGCTCAGGTCCAGTTGGCTGAAAGGGCCGCCTTTGCCACGCGGACCGTGTTCACCGCCGTGGCCCGGGCCACCCATCATGTGCCCTTCAGGGCCGCCCATCGGGCCCGGGCCTTCAGGCAGTGCGGCCATGGCAACGGTCGGCAGGGCGGCGGCGAACATCAAAGCGATAAGGGTCTTGCGCATGGTGATTCTCCTGTCTCTATTCCGGTGAGTCCGGATGTGAGTAGATTACGGAGATCAAGGTCAGCGGCGGTCAGGTGTGGGTAAAGCTTGGGTAAAGAGGGTTTTGTTGTGAACTGACAAAACCCTGCAGGAGCGAAGGGGACTTAGAGGCTGTAGTAGTAGCCCCGGCTGCGCAACGCCACGATCCGTGGCCGGCCATCGGGGTGCGGGCCGATCTTCTTGCGCAGGTTGCTGACGTGCATGTCCAGGCTGCGATCGTAAAGGGTCAGCTTGCGGCCCAGGGCGATCTGCGCCAGTTCCTGCTTGTCCAGCGGTTCGCCGGGCTGGCGCAATAATGCTTCCAGCAGGCGGCTTTCGGAGACGGTGAGGGTGAACTCCTGCTCATCGATGCTGACCACGCCGCGCACCGGGCTGAAGCACAGGTCGCCCAGTTCCAGTTGGCTGGACACGGCGGCCGGGTGGCTGCGGCGCAATACCGCGCGCAGCCGCGCGGTGAGTTCGCGCGGGTCGCAGGGCTTGGCCAGGTAGTCGTCGGCGCCCAATTCCAGGCCGAGGATGCGGTCCAGGGGTTCGCCCCGCGCCGAAAGCATCAGCACCGGCAGCTCCGGGTGGTCGTTGCGCAATTGCTTGAGCAGCTCCAGGCCGCTGCCGTCGGGCAGCATCACATCCAGCACTACCGCTGCCGGGGCGCTGTCGGCCAAGGCCTTGCGTGCGCTCAAGCCGTCGTGGCAGGCGCGCACCTGGAAACCTTCCTGGCTCAGCCAACTGCTCAGCAGCTCGCAGAGCTCCTGGTCATCATCTATCAGTAACAGCTCGCTCATGACTCACTCAATTTAGCCATTGTCGACGGCGACGGTGCCCACCGCTGGCGAAGATCCCGCACAACAGGGCGATCAGTGCGACGGCCCCACCGGTGACGAACCATTGTTGCTGCTCGGTCAGCCAGCGGGTCAAGGCGCCGCCCTGTGCATCTTTGAGTTGCTGGGCCAGGCGTTGGTTCTCCTGGCGAAGGCGACTCAATTGAGCGCTTTCGCGGGTGGCATCCGCGCTTTGCAGTTGCTTGCTCAGTTCTTCACGTTGCCGTTCGCTTTCTTTCAAACGTTGCTGCAACTCGGTGATCTGGGCGCCGGCGCTCAAGGACAGGGGCGTGGAACTGCCGGTGCTCGAGGTTTCTTCAGCGTGGGCCGTAGCCCCGATCATTAACACTGCCAACAGACACAACTGACGTAAGCGCATCGGAACTCCTGATTCCACACGAATATTCAGAACGTTGTCGGCAGGTTGCCGAAAATAATGAGCAATTAGGAGTGCGCCGTACTCAATAGGTTCGGCGCAATCGGGATCAGGGCAGGACTTGCTTGAAGGGTTTGATCACTACGTCGGCGTAGACCCCTGCGGCGACATAGGGATCGGCCTTGGCCCAGGCCTGGGCATCGGCCAGCGAGGCAAACTCGGCGACGATCAGGCTACCGGTAAAACCGGCGTCGCCCGGGTCGTTGCTGTCCACGGCCGGGTGCGGGCCGGCCAGCACGATGCGGCCTTCGGCTTGAAGGACTTTCAGGCGCTCGACGTGGGCCGGGCGCACGGACAGGCGTTTTTCCAGCGAGTTGGCGACGTCGGTGGCAATGATGGCGTAGAGCATGTCAGTCCTCGGTTTTCGGCGTAGTAGGCTCGGTGTCATGCAGGTGGCGCGACAGGTAGATGCCCTGGGCGACCAGGAACAGCACGGTCATGCCCAGGCTGCCGAACACTTTGAAGTCGACCCAGTAGTCCTGGAAGGTAAACGCCACGAACAGGTTGGCGGCGCCGCAGAAGATGAAAAACGCGATCCAGGCCAGGTTCAAGCGTGTCCACACCGGTTCCGGCAGGGTCAGCGCGTGGCCCATGATCCGCTTGATCAGCAGGCGATCACCGATGAAGTGGCTGCCGATGAACGCCAGGGCGAACAGCCAGTTCACCACCGGCGCTTTCCATTTCAGGAAGGTTTCGCTGTGGAAGGCCAGGGTCAGGCTGCCGAAGACCAGGCAGGCGACCAGGGTCAGCCACTGGCTTTTTTCCAGTTTGCGCTGGGAAATGAAGATGGCGCCGTAGACCACCACAGAGCTGATGATGAGCACGGCGGTGGCACTGTAGATGCCGCCGACAGTCAGCTCATGGCCGGCCAGGTCGATGACCCTGGGGTCGAGTTTGTAAACGATGAAAAACAGCAACAGCGGGATGAAGTCGATGAATTGTTTCACAGTAAGAGCCAGAAGCTGGATGTGGCGGCATAATAACAAACATCCTTGGTTGCGATAGCGCCAGCTGACTTGAGGTTACACCCCCCCGTGAATGTTGATTTGCACTGCCACAGCACGGCCTCCGACGGCGCCCTGGCGCCCGCGGTACTGGTTGCGCGTGCGTTTGAAAAAGGCGTGCGAGTCCTCTCGTTGACCGACCACGACACCCTCGAAGGCCTCGACGAAGCCCGTACAACGGCCCATGCCCTGGGCATGCAGCTGGTCAACGGGGTGGAATTGTCCTGCACCTGGGGCGGCGCCACCATTCATGTGCTCGGCTACGGCTTCGATCAAAAAGCGCCGCCGCTGGTGGAGGCTATCGCGCAATTGCACGATGGCCGCTGGCTGCGGTCCGAAGAAATAAGCCGAAAACTCAGCCTCAAAGGCATGCCCAACGCCCTCGACGGCGCCCGCGCCATCCAGCAGGAACTGGGTGACAGCGGCAACGCGCCGGCCCGTCCGCACTTTGCCGACTGGATGGTGCGTGAGGGTTTTGTCAAAGACCGCGCCGAAGCCTTTCGCAAGTGGCTCGGCGCCGGCAAGTTGGGCGATGTGAAGCAACATTGGCCGACCCTCGAAGACACCGTCGAGACCCTGCGGGCCTCCGGAGCCTGGGTCAGCCTGGCCCATCCCTGGCATTACGATTTCACCCGCAGCAAGCGTCGCAAGCTGATTGGCGACTATATTGGAGCTGGCGGTCACGCGATTGAAGTGGTCAACGGCTTTCAACCCGCCGAGCAGGTGGGCAGCCTGTCGATCCTTGCTCGCGAATTTGGTCTGCTGGTCAGCGCCGGCAGTGACTTTCATGGCCCTGGCGGCTGGTCCGAGATCGGCGAGTACCGCGCGGTCCCGGAAGATTTGCCGCTGTTGTGGGGGAGATTCAAGCATGACCCCATTATTGCCACCGTCTGAACAGGTAGAACCCGTGAGTCAATTCTTCCAGATTCATCCGGAAAACCCCCAGGCGCGCCTGATCAAGCAGGCCGTAGAGATCATTCGCGCCGGCGGTGTGGTGATCTACCCGACCGATTCGTCCTACGCTATCGGTTGCCAGATCGGTGACAAGGGCGCTGTCGAGCGTGTCAGACGCCTGCGCCAGCTGGATGACAAGCACAACTTCGCGCTGATCTGCAGCGACTTGTCCCAGCTGGGCCTGTTCGCCAAGGTCGACACCGGCACCTTCCGCCTGCTCAAGGCCCACACGCCAGGGCCCTACACCTTTATCCTCAACGCGACCCGCGAAGTGCCGCGCCTGCTGCTGCACCCGAAAAAACGCACCATTGGCCTGCGGGTGCCGGAGCATCCCATCGCCCTGGCGTTGCTGGCCGAGCTGGGTGAGCCGTTGATGAGTGTGTCGCTGATCATGCCCGGCGACACCGAGCCCCTGGAAGACCCATACGAAATGCGCCAATTGCTGGAAAAACAGGTCGACCTGATCATCGACGGCGGTTTCGGCGGCAACAAGGCCTCCACCGTGATCAACCTGGCCGACGGCGAACCTGAAGTGATCCGTGTCGGTTGCGGCGATCCTGCGCCCTTTATGGCCGAGGCCTGAATGTCAGCCGTGGAAACCGTCGACAGCCAGGCGGGCGCCCAGCAGGAGCTGCCGTTTGCCATGGTCTACGGCCAGGCGGTGCTGGAAATGCCGCTGGACCTGTACATTCCGCCGGACGCCCTGGAGGTCTTCCTTGAGGCTTTCGAGGGCCCGCTGGACTTGCTGCTGTACCTGATCCGCAAGCAGAACATCAACATCCTCGACATCCCG
The DNA here is from genome assembly GCF_049132125.1 of Pseudomonas sp. NFX5. Taxonomy (NCBI): domain Bacteria; kingdom Pseudomonadati; phylum Pseudomonadota; class Gammaproteobacteria; order Pseudomonadales; family Pseudomonadaceae; genus Pseudomonas; species Pseudomonas sp. NFX5. The sequence goes on along the minus strand of NZ_JAFMZG010000011.1, from coordinate 1,738 downwards.
GTGGCGGAAATCACCCGCCAGTACATGGGCTATGTCGAATTGATGCAGTCGGTACGCCTGGAACTGGCTGCCGAGTACCTGGTGATGGCCGCCATGCTCGCCGAGATCAAGTCGCGCATGCTGTTGCCGCGCGCGGAGACGGTCGAGGCCGAAGAGGACGACCCGCGCGCCGAACTGATCCGCCGGCTGCAGGAATACGAGCGCTTCAAGGCCGCCGCCGAAGGTATCGACGGCCTGAGCCGCGTCGGTCGCGACGTGGTGGTACCCAAGCTCGACGCCCCCGAGGCCCGTGCACGCAAGCTGCTGCCGGACGTGAGCCTGGAAGAGTTGCTGATGTCCATGGCCGAGGTGCTGCGCCGTGGCGATATGTTCGAGCACCACCAGGTCAGCCGCGAGGCCCTGTCCACCCGCGAGCGCATGAGCGATGTACTCGAACGCCTCAAGGGCGGCGGGTTTGTGCCGTTTGTGGAGCTGTTCACGGCGGAAGAAGGGCGCCTGGGGGTGGTGGTGACCTTTATGGCGGTCCTCGAACTGGTCAAGGAGTCCTTGGTCGAGCTGGTCCAGAATGAGCCTTTTGCGGCTATCCACGTGCGGGCGCGAGCCGAATAAAGAGCTGAAACGATGAATCTGACTGAACCCCGCGAACTGGCCCCGTTACTGGAGGCCTTTCTCCTGGCCTCGGGTAAGCCGCAATCCCTGGAGCGTCTGTTCGAACTGTTTGAGGAAGCCGAGCGCCCTGAACCGCCGGTGTTCAAGAAGGCACTGGAAATCCTGCGCAAATCCTGCGACGGCCGCGCCTTTGAACTGCGCGAGGTGGCGTCGGGTTATCGCCTGCAGATCCGTGAGAAGTTTTCCCCGTGGGTCGGCCGCCTCTGGGAAGAGCGCCCGCAGCGCTATTCACGGGCGATGCTGGAGACCATGGCGCTGATCGCCTATCGCCAGCCCATCACCCGTGGCGAAATCGAGGACGTGCGGGGCGTGGCGGTCAACAGCCATATCGTCAAGACGCTGCTGGAGCGTGAGTGGATCCGCATCGTCGGCTACCGCGACGTGCCCGGCAAACCGGCGATGTTCGCCACCACCAAGGTGTTCCTCGACCATTTCAACCTGAAAAACCTCGACGACCTGCCGCCCCTGGCCGAATTGCGCGAGATGGAGGCCGAGCCGGTGCTCGACTTCGACGACGCCCCGGTCCCGGCGAGCCTGCAGGAACTGGCCGACGCCACCGCCGAGCCGGAAGAGCCCAAGGACGAAACCAGTTTCCATACGTTGTTGCTGGAACTGGACGACATGGAGCAGGGCATCAAGACCGACTTTGATGACTTGCTGCGCGATGGTGCGGCCGAGCCGGACGCCCAGGTGAGCGTGGAGGTCGAGCCTGAACCTGAGGACGATATCCTCGGCGTGGCCGAAGCCCGCGAAAAACTCCTGGCCGCCGTCGCCGCCCTCGAACAACCGCCCCTGAGCGACGAAGAAGACGAAGCCCGGGCACTGGCCGAGGCCATCGAGGCAGAACGCCGCCAGTTCGAAGACTGACGCAGTCCAATGTAGGAGGGGGCTTGCCCCCGATAGCGGTGGTTCAGTTAAAGAGATTGAGACTGACACACCGCAATCGGGGTGTAGAACCGTAGACATCGTTTACATCTGAAACCGGGGACATCGTTTACACATTTGAGGCCTGGACGCGGGTCATACCTCGTCCAAGCCTCCCCAAGGGATAATCACACAGGTACAAATC